>JAUSZU010000001.1:6000000-6300000 GCA_030817875.1 Flavobacterium sp. W4I14 | reverse complement strand
CAGTGTCCATCAAACGATTTTTGGGCAAATGCCAATTTTGAGAAAGATGCAAAAGGTAAAAGGAGAATCAGTTTTGTGGAAGGTGGCAAGCCAACCAAAATTATGCATGCGTTACAAGGCATGGTTAAAAACTTCCTTAATAAACCTTATATAAACAAAGATCAGGTGTATGTGGGCGGTTTATCAATGGGGGCAATGGGTACTTATGAGCTGTTAAGAAGGGAACGCCGCAAATTTGCCGCTGCCATTGCCATCTGTGGTGGCGATAACACCAACAATATTAAAAAATATCAAAAAATACCGCTTTGGATTTTCCATGGTGCAAAAGATGATGTAGTTGATCCGGCTTTTTCGATTGCCATTGCCGAACGTTTGAAAACGGTTGGTGATGAGGTGAAGTTTACGCTGTATCCAAATGCCAACCACAATAGCTGGGACAGCGCCTTTGCAGAGCCAGAATTGTTAACCTGGCTATTTTCACATATGAAATAGTAGAACGATCCGCCTTACTGAACTTGTTTCAGTATCTATCTTCATCTAGTCTTAGCGTCTCGCTAAGACCTTAGTTTTTCACCATATAAATTGGAAAACGCATAAATTGGGAGGTCTTAGCGAGACGCTAAGACGAGAGGAGTAACCTAGACCCGACAAAATGGAAAGCCCGGATCCCGATTCTTCATCGGGAGAGGACTTGAAATGATGACGGGACTGCTGTAATCGATAAGCACAGGTTTTGCTCTTCAAAAAAACAAAAACCACAAAAAAAAGCCTGAAGAAAAAATCTTCAGGCTCTTGTAAAATATTCTAATTGATATTACTCTGCCATATTATGGTAAACCGCCTGTACATCATCATCTTCCTCCAACTTATCGATCAATTTCAAAACATCAGCTGCCTGCTCTTCTGTAACCTCGTGGTGAGATAAAGCAATACGCTCTAATTTTGAGCTCTTTAACTCAATGCCTTTTTCCTCTAAAGCTTTTTGTAAAGATCCAAAGTTTTCGAAAGCACCTTGAGCAACAGCAATATCGTTGCCTTCTTCATCAGCCTCTACATATAATTCTTCTAAACCAGCATCAATGAGTTCAAACTCTAGCTCTTCTAAGTCTAAGCCTTCAGCCGGTACAAAACGGAAAACAGATTTGCGGCTAAAAACGAAATCTAACGATCCGGTTTTACCCAAAGAACCATCCGTTTTGTTAAAATAACTACGAACGTTTGCTACGGTACGGTTGGTATTATCTGTTGCCGTTTCAATTAAAACGGCAACACCGTGCGGCGCATAACCTTCATATACAATTTCTTCGTAATTGGCCATCGATTTATCAGATGCACGCTTAATAGCTGCCTCTACCCTATCTTTTGGCATGTTTACCGCTTTGGCATTTTGCATAGCCGTACGTAAGCGCGAGTTGGTTTCCGGATGAGGTCCAGACTCCTTAACTGCCATTACAATATCTTTACCAATACGCGTAAACTGAACCGCCATTTTGGCCCAACGCTTAAATTTTCTCTCTTTTCTAAATTCGAATGCTCTTCCCATTTTTCGAGTATTGAGATAGGAGATTTGAGATAGGAGACCTTATGCCTTCAACCTTTCAACCCTCTATCTTTATATTATTTTTTTAAATTATTTAACATATCAATTGTCAGTTTCGATAAATCGAACTCTGGTTTCCATCCCCAATCTTTTGCAGCATAGTTATCGTCGATAGAACGTGGCCAGCTATTTGCAATTTGCTGACGGGGATCATTAGCGGCGTAAGATAATGTAAAATCTGGAATATGTTTTCTGATTTCGGCTGCTAAAACTTCAGGAGTAAAACTTACCCCACCAAAATTATAGCTGCTGCGCACCGAAATCTGATCTGCCGGTGCGTCCATCAGTTCAATAGTTCCACGGATCGCATCGTCCATATACATCATTGGCAACTCCGTTTCTGCATTTAAGAAACTCTGATAACTGCCTTTTTTCAATGCATCGTGAAAAATATGGATCGCATAATCTGTTGTGCCACCACCAGGGGCAGCTTTCCAGCTGATTAATCCCGGATAACGGATACTCCTCACATCTAATCCGTATTTTTGGTTATAATATTCGCACCAGCGCTCTCCTGCCAGTTTACTGATTCCATAAACTGTATTCGGATCCATTACGCAATATTGCGAGGTATTATCTTTTGGCGAATTCGGGCCAAATACAGCGATTGAACTTGGCCAATATACCTTTGCCGTTTTATATTCTAAAGCCAAATCTAAAACATTCAGCAAGCCGTTCATATTTAAATCCCAGGCCAATTTTGGATTCTGCTCACCTGTAGCCGATAATAAAGCTGCTAAAAGGTAAACCTGTGTTGGTTTGTATTTATGGAAAATACCATTGATCATTTCCTTATCAAGCACATTCACAAATTCAAACGGTGCAGAGTTTTTGATGTCGTAATCTGGTCTGCGAATATCGCATGCAACCACATGATCATCACCATATATTTTACGTAACATGGTTACCAACTCGGTACCAATTTGCCCGTTAGAGCCTAAAACAACAATTTTTTCTTGCATAATTTTTTTGAGATTGAGCAAAGGTAAAAAAATGGGATAAAAGGCGATAAAATATTTATACTTAGTGTAGAATAGTGGTTAATTGTTTAAACTGGTTAACTGTAAACCGCAAACTGTTAACCGGATTGTTTAATTGTTGCATTGCTAACTGCAAATTGCCAACTGAAAACTGTTAACTGAAAACTGTTAACTGATATCTCAGGTATTGGAACCTTTCAACAATGAAACCATACACAACCAAACTTGATTACATTTCAACATTAATTTTATTACATTTACTACACTTACCTGCACAACCAAATAACAAATGACTCACGCTGAGCCCGAAAAATCTGATGATTTACTTGATCGCTTAAAACTGGGCGATAAGCAGGCTTATGAAAAAATATATTTCACTTATAGTAATGAGCTCTTATTGGCAGCCTACAAAAAAACAGGCGACAAGGTAATTGCTGAAGAACTGGTGCAGAACATCTTTATCTCCCTTTGGGAAAAGCGGCAGGAAGCAGTGATTAATAACCTCCAGGCTTATTTATTCGGAGCCTTGAAGTTAAGTGTGATTAACCACATCAGGAGCCTGGTTATGGAGAATAAGTACATGGAGTACCAAAGCCTAACCTATTCAGAAAACCATCAGGATACTACGAACCTGGTCGATCTTCACGATCTATCTTCCATCATTGAAGAAGGTATCAACTCCCTTCCAGAAAAAACACAGGAGGTTTTCAGGCTGAGCCGCTACCAACACCAATCTACTAAAGATATTTCTGCTGGTTTAAATATCTCCGAAAAAGCGGTAGAATATCATATTACCCGCTCAATTAAAAGGATTAAAGAATATATTAAAAATTTCTATATCTTTTTATAGTTGACTATCAGATAATTACAAATTATTTTAGCTTTTTTACCTCCTACCTTTAGGGATTCGCATTCATTGTGTTACTTGTATAGTATAAAGCCAAATATTCTTTCTTATGGACCAGAAATCATTTTACGATTTACTAAGCCGTTACGAAAACGGAAATTGTACCGAATCCGAAAAGCTTTGGGTAGATAAATGGTATCATAACTTAAATAGCAGGAATTTTAAAGATCTATCTTCAACCGCTCTGGAGGAAATGCAGGCCAATACCTGGCTAAACATCAATAATATTGAACGCAAACCAGCACCAACATTAAAGGTTAAAAGGCTTTGGCCAAAATTTGCAATCGCAGCAGCTATATTGGTTGCCTTTTTTATAGGGGGATTATACCTAACGGACTACAACCATGCTGAACAATCTTTTATTGATGAAAACAGCAATTTAAGCTTAATCAGCAAAACCAATGATACTGATCGTCCCATCATTATAGCGCTTAACGATGAAAGCACGGTAACACTTAAACCGCAGGCCAATATTATTTATCCAAAAGTTTTTGCAGCCAACAAAAGAATGGTTTATTTAAAAGGAACAGCCTTCTTTTCGGTAAGCAAAAACCCAAAGCGGCCGTTTTATGTATATAATCAAAAATTGGTTATACGTGTTTTGGGTACCAGCTTTTGGGTAAAATCGTCAACAGATAAACTTCCCGCCCAAGTTGCCGTAAGGACCGGAAAAGTTCAGGTAGAAGAAAATCAAAAAAATTCGCTATTTACTTTCTCTAAAGCAGAACTGGCGAAACCAATTCTGCTTACGCCAAATCAAAAAGGTGTTTTTTCCGACCACAAATTAAATAAAACATTGGTAAGCAAGCCTATTCCATTGGCCGAAGCTTATAACATACCCACAAGCTTGAGCTACAATTTTAAAGAAGAAAGCATTAAAGAAATTTTCGAAACCTTATCTGAGGCTTACGGAATAGAGATAAAATCGGATAATGAGCAGATTTCGACCTATACTTTTACCGGAGATTTAAGCAAAAAAGGGCTATATGAGCAGCTCGACCTGATCTGTGGAACCATATCAAGCAAATATTACATCCAGGGAACCAGCATTGTAGTTTCAAATAAAAACTAACCAAATATATAAACATGATGAAGAAGAACCACAACACCAACAGCCCGTAACCGCGGCGCCATTTTCCATAATATTTTTCTAAAAAACAAAGCCGACAATGTGGGGCATTGCCGGCGAGTTAAATACATTAGAAATGTATTCATGGTATTTCTATGTCCAATAAATCCAATCATTTAATGAACAATAACCAAATTTATGAAAAAAAATCAACTTATTTCGCTGGCGATATATGCAATGAGAGTTTCGATTTACCAAATACTTGCAATAATAATTTTTACTTGTGGTGCTTTTGCCAAAAATGTCGACGCACAAGATTTTCTGAACAAATCAATTTCGATTAAGGCCGATCAAACAGATATTAAAACCATTATAGAAAAAACAGAACACTTAACCAATGTTAAATTTGTTTACAGTCCACAATTAATAAACTCCAACCGTAAAGTTTCTATTAATGTGGTTAACCAAAAGCTTAAATACTTTCTTGAGAATTCGCTAAAACGTTATGACGTGGGATATAGGATAGTTAAAGATCAGATTCTGCTCTATTCTATTCCCGCCAATAACAACCTCGAACTGCTAAAAGCCTTTGAAGGCATTGTTACCGGAAAAGTAACCGACAGTAAAGGGAATGCTATCCCTGGGGTATCCGTTACTGTTAAAGGAAAATCAATCGGGACTACAACCGACGAAAATGGTGCTTTTGCGCTAAAAGGTTTAACTGTTGATAGCCGCGTAATCGTCGTAAGATACGTAGGTTTCATTTCCAAAGAAGTAAACCTATCACCTGGCAATGCCGACGAAAACCTGAGTATCAGCCTATCAGAAGATAACTTACAATTGGAAAGTGTGATGGTAACCGGTGGTAATCCAAAGAAAAAATTAGAAAGCAGTGTGGCCTTAACCTCAGTAAGTAATAAAGATATCACCAACCGGGCACCTTTAAACAGTACCGATCTCTTAAAAGCCATACCAGGTTTAACGGTAGAAAGTACAGGTGGCGATGGTCCGGGTAATGTTTGGGTAAGGGGCTTTCCGCAGCAGGGCGGATATATCTTCCTGGGCATACAGGAAGATGGTTTACCGCTTTTACCAACAGGTTTCAATACCAACCCTTCTGTGGATCAATATTATAAAACAGATCTGACTATTCAGAATATAGAAGCCATCAGAGGGGGTAACGCCTCAATCGTTCAGGCCAATACACCAGGCGCGGTGGTAAATAACATCAGTTATGTTGGTGCAGATAAACAATATGGTCAGTTTAAGTTTACAACAGGTTTTTCGCAAGGGTTGTACCGTGTTGATGGCAACACTGGAGGCAAAATAAACGACCAGATCAAATACAATATTGGTGGTTTTTATCGCACGGATAACGGTGTGGTAGATCAAGGCTTTAAGCCAGCTAACGATGGTGGACAGATTAAAGGCAACATAACTTTTAATTTTAAGAACAATAAAGGCTTCTTCAGGGTGTACGGTAAATACCTGAATGATAAAGTTCAGTTCTTGTTAACAAGTTATTACCCTTACGATGGTACCGGAAAACCAACTACTTACCGCGATTATGATATGGCCGCTCAATCGATTACGCCAACTCAAACAGATTGGAGCTATAATGATCCGGCAGCAGGAAACCATAATTTTAGCTTAACAGATGGAATCCACACCAAATTGGGATCGGGTGGTTTTCAGTTCAACTACCTAACCGATAGTGGCTGGCAGATTGTTAACAATTTCCGTTATCAAAATACCCATACCAATTCTACCTATACTGCCCCTGCAGGAATTGTAGCAAGAACAGCAGCAACACCTTATTACTACCCCGGCGGTTCAGTAGCGCCTTTCGTAGCTGGAGATTATGTAATTACCTCTAATGCACAAGGACAAATTAATAGTGATGTTCAGATTGTTGATTACCTGGATTTAAGAAAGAAAGTAAAAAACCACAGTCTTAACATCGGATTGGGCATCCACCAGTATAACCGGGATGATTTACGTTATGCTTTCCGTTCATTTACTGAATTTAAAGAGCACCCTAGCATTTTATTACAATCACCAACAGCTGCAGAGCGTACCATCCAAACCAAAAACACTTTTATTGGCGATACGAGAACCCTATCTGTATATGCAGGAGACGAGATTAAAATATCTGAAAAATGGCGTTTAGATATTGGCGCCAGGATTGATAATCAAAATGTTAAAGGTGACAGACCTTATTATGTGTTAAATGCAGATGGTACGGTCAATACAACCGCCAGTGCTAACCCTAATATCTTAGGCTACACGCATTATGATGAAACTTTAACCAACTGGGCAGCTTCTATAGGGGCAAACTACAAAATAAACACCACATCAAGTATTTTTGTAAGGGCTACAAAAGCTTACAATGCACCAAACATTGGCGATTATAATGCGTCAGCCTATAACGCCGTAAACATTAAAAAACGCCCGGTTTATTTAGGCGAAGTAGGTTTTAAATATGCTAAAAACAATTTGGCCATTTTCGCATCTGGAAGTTATTCGGCAATTAAAAACACATCATTAACTATTAATGTTCCAACAGTTGCATCAGGTTTACAAGCATTGGTGGCATTTGGTTCTACACGCACCTGGAGTGCCGAGTATGAGGTTTCTTACAAAATTGCTAAACCACTGAGCTTACGTTTAACAGGAACATTACAAGACTCTAAATACACCGATTACGAAGCAAATACGAGTAACAATGCCGCTGTTGCAGCCGAATTCGGCAATCGGATCTATAGTTTCACCGGTAAAAGAACCGAACGTGTTCCTGTACTCAACACCGAACTTGGCGCCAATTACGACTACAAAAACTTTAACTTATATGTAGCAGCAAATTACGTAGGCAGCCGTTTCACCTCACCTAGCGATAGCTATAAACTACCTGCTTATGTAGTAATGAAAGCGGGGGCAGGATATAATTTTACTAAAAAGATTTCAATAAGATTTTGGGCAGACAACTTGTTAAATGCAAAAGTGCTGACAGAGGGTGATGTTCGGGGAGATCAGTTCAGAGATTTCTCAACCATAGCCCCTGGCACATTAATGATTGGCAGAACATTACTTCAACGTACCTTCTGGGGATCATTAGCTTATTCATTCTAACAAATAAAACCGGAGTTTACGCTCCGGTTTTTTTAATTCTAAAACATCATGACAACAAGAAGATCATTTTTACAAAAGGTAAGCCTTGCTAGCGCAGCAGCTTTTTTAAGTCCATCATTAGTTACAACAGCTTTAGCGGAGTCTGCTAAAGTTTCAAAAATCGGAATCGGACTTTTCACTTTAAGGGAGCAGTTAACTGCAGATGTAAAAGCCACAATAGAACAGGTAGCTAAAATCGGTTATAGCCAGGTAGAAACCTATTATGGCTATCCCGGCAAATACGAAGTGAAAGGTTTTTGGGGTTTGGAAGCAAAAGACTTTAATGCCTTATTAAAAGCAAATGGCCTTACCTCTCCTAGTGGCCATTATAACTTAACGGAGTTTTTATCCTCAGGCGACGATAAAGTGCTAAAATCGCACATCGAAACCGCGGCCACCGTTGGCCAAAAATACTTCGTTATCCCAGCTTTGCCTACCGATATCAGGGCCAACGGAACATTAGATGATTACAAGCGCATGGCCTCAAAATTTAACCAAGCGGCCGAGCTTTGCCAAAAGTCAGGATTGAAATTAGCTTACCACAACCATAACTTCGAATTTAGAGATCAAGGCAATGGAGCTACAGGCTACGGAATCCTGCTCGCTGAAACCGATGTCAAATTGGTCAGTTTTGAACTCGATATCTTTTGGGCGGTAAATGCAGGTTTAAATCCTGTTGATATGTTCAGGAAAAATCCAGGCCGTTATAAAATGTTTCATGTTAAGGACATGGATAAAACAGACAAAGCAGTTTTCGTAGAGGTGGGTTCTGGCAGCATAGATTTTAAGCGCATTTTTGCTGCTTCTAAACTGGCCGGAGTAGATTATATTTTTACAGAACAGGACATCATCAAGAAAGCACCTTATGAGAGTATAGCCGAAAGCTACAACTACATCAAAAAAAATCTACTTTAAGCAGATTTTCTCCTTAAAAAATGGGTGTTTTTAGATTTATTAGTAAATAATATGCTTACCAATACTAAATGTACTTTTTACACCAAGTAAAATGATCACAAAAACACGGTTTAAACTACAATAGACAAACAAAAAGTTATTTATTTAGAACAATTCTACTCAGTAACAATCACATTGCACACCGATAATTTAACTTAAAAAAGTTATTCTTTCCGTTATATTTTTTCTAATATTACTAATTCAACACATAAGTAACCAATATATAAAATCATAAAGACGATGCACAGAAGAGAAGCACTCAAAAACGTTGCATTTTTGCTGGGTGGAGCAATCTCAGCAAGCACAATGGGCGTTTTATTTGAAAGTTTTACGCTACCGGAAAACGAAAAGAACTTTGTCCTCTATTCTCTGGAGGACGAAAAAATTTTCGCCGAATTCGCTGATATTATTGTTCCGACTACCAAAACATCTGCTGGCGCCAAGGCTGCAGGTTTGGGGAAATTTATCCCGATGATGATGAAAGATTGTTACCCTGCCGCTATGCAAACCTCATTTGCGCAAGGTTTTAAAGATCTTCAGGCTAAATCAATGAAAGATTTTGGAAAAAGTTATATCACTTTAACACCAGCCGATCGTAAAAAACTAATGATCGATTTAAGGGCAATCGCACTTGCCCAAAAAGCGAGCAAATCAGAAGAGAATAAAGATTTAGCTTACTTTTTTATTACCGCAAGAGATCTAACCCTACTTGGTTATTATTCTTCAGAAATTGGTTGTACCAAAGCACGCGAATATGTGCTTATTCCAGGCCGGTATAATGGCAATGTGCCATTAAAACCAGGTCAAAAATCTTGGGCAACCTAATTTCTAAAACAACAACAAAACATCATGAATTTAAATACAAATTTAAAAGCAGAAAATACTTACGATGCTATTGTTATAGGATCGGGAATTAGCGGCGGCTGGGCTGCCAAAGAACTTACAGAAAAGGGTTTACGTGTGTTGATGCTCGAAAGAGGAATGAACATTGAGCACATTACCGGTTACGAAACGGCAATGAAAAACCCATGGGATTTTAAACATGCCGGAAAACTTACGGAAGAGCAAAAACGTACTCACCCGGTACAAAAAAGAGATTATCCTTACCAGGAAGCAAATGAAAAATGGTGGGTAAACGATTTAGAATGTCCATATACGGAAGATAAACGTTTCGATTGGTACCGTGGTTTTCACGTTGGTGGAAAATCGCTAATGTGGGGCCGCCAAAGTTACCGTTTTAGCGATCATAACTTTGAGGATAACAAAAAAGATGGTCATGGAAATGACTGGCCAATTCGGTACGCAGACCTATCTCCTTGGTACGATTATGCAGAACGATTTGCCGGCATCAGTGGTTCAAAAGAAAATTGGCCAACTTGTCCGGATGGTGAGTTTCTACCCCCAATGGATTTAAACATTGTAGAAAAATCGGTAAAAGCCCGCGTTGAAGAACATTATAAAAAAGAACGCATTATCATGATTGGCCGTGTTGCCAATCTTACTGTTCCGCATAAAGGCCGCGGCAATTGCCAGTACAGAAACTTATGTAGCCGAGGCTGTCCTTTCGGTGCTTATTTCAGTACGCAGTCTTCTACCCTTCCGGCAGCGATGGCAACAAAAAGGTTAACGGTTAGACCATATTCTATCGTAAATCATATCATTTACGATAAAGACACCAAAAAAGCAAAAGGTGTAATGGTAATCGATGCAGAAACCAACAAAACGATGGAATTTTATGCTAAAATTGTTTTTGTAAACGGCTCTACGCTAGGTTCAACTTTCGTTTTATTAAACTCAACTTCTGAAGCTCATCCAAATGGATTGGGTAATGGAAGTGGTCAGTTAGGGCACAATTTAATGGATCACCATTTCCGTTGCGGAGCATCTGGAGAGGCCGAAGGTTTTGATGACAAATACACATATGGCCGCCGTGCAAACGGCATCTATGTACCTAGGTATCAGAATATCGGCAACGATAAACGCGATTATCTGCGTGGTTTCGGTTACCAGGGTGGTGCAAGCAGAGCAAATTGGCAAGATGATGTTGCTGAATTGTCTTTCGGAGCAGATTTAAAACAAAAAATGACCACTCCAGGCAAATGGTCTATGGGCTTGGGCGGTTTCGGAGAAATGTTACCTTATTACGAAAACAAGGTTTACATCGATAAAACCAAAAAAGACAAATGGGGACAACCCGTATTGGCTATCGATTGTGAGTACAAAGAGAACGAGAAAAAAATGCGTGTGGATATGATGAATGATGCCGCCGAAATGTTAGAAAAGGCTGGCATGAAAAACATTAAAACATTCGATAATGGCTGTTATCCAGGTATGGCTATCCATGAGCAAGGAACGGCTAGAATGGGTAATGATCCGAAAACTTCTGTACTGAATAAGTGGAACCAGATGCACGAAGTAAATAATGTTTTCGTAACTGATGGATCTTGTATGCCATCAATCGCGTGCCAAAACCCGTCGTTAACATTTATGGCTTTAACTGCCCGTGCATGCGATTACGCCGTAAAAGAATTAAAGAAAAAGAACATCTAAAAAGAGGTTAAAGGCATAAGGTTAAAGGTGTAGGGTTTAATCGCCCCAAAACTTGAACCTTATGTCATACACCAATAAGATATAGAAAAACAACATCTAGACAGGTTAAAGGCATTAAGTATTTAAGGTATAAGGGAAATCGCCCTAAACCTTAAACCTTAAACCCCTCACCTTTATAAACATGAAAAGAAAATTAAGAATGGGCATGATAGGCGGTGGAAAAGACGCTTTTATCGGTGCCGTACACCGTTTGGCTGCCAATATGGATGGCCTTATTGAATTATCTGCCGGAGCTCTAAGTGTAAATCCTGAAATTGGATACGAATCTGGAAAACTACTTTTTCTTCCGGATAACAGAATCTACACCAATTACGAAGAAATGCTGACGAAGGAAAGTGAATTGCCAGCAGATGAAAGAATTGACTTTGTAACCATTGTAACTCCAAACTTTGCTCACTTTGCCCCTGCAATGATGGCTTTGGATAAGGGTTTCAACGTGGTGATTGAAAAACCAATGACTTTAACTTTGGAAGAAGCAAAACAGCTAAAAGCCAAAGTAGAAGAAACTGGCTTAACACTATGTTTAACGCATACCTACTCTGGTTACCCAATGGTTAAACAGGCCAAACAAATGGTTAGCGAAGGTGCTTTAGGCGCAATCAGAAAAATCATGGTCGAATATCCTCAAGGCTGGTTAAGTACTTTATCTGAGCGTGAAGGAAATGCACAGGCAGCCTGGCGTACCGATCCATCTAAAACTGGAAAAAGCGGTAGCATGGGCGATATCGGTACGCATGCCGCTCATTTAGCAGAGTATATTTCTGGTTTAAAAATCACTAAAATCTGTGCTGATTTAAGTATTGTTGTTCCAGGAAGAGCTATTGATGATGATGGAAACGTATTGTTAAAATTCGATAACGGTGCCAATGGTGTCCTTGTAGCATCACAAATTGCTGCCGGGGAAGAAAATGCATTGAAGATTAGAGTATATGGCGAAAAGGGTGGCATGGAATGGCACCAGATGGAACCGAACACCTTAATTGTGAAATGGTTAAATGCTCCTGCTCAAATTTATAGAACAGGCAACGGTTATATGGGCAGTTTCGCACAGCACAATACCCGAACTCCTGGTGGTCACCCAGAAGGTTATCTAGAAGCATTTGCAAATATTTATAAAAACTTTGCGTTAACAGTTGATGCGAAGTTGAATAACGAGCAACCTACTGCTGAAATGTTAGACTTTCCAAGTACTGAAGATGGAATTAGAGGAATGGCATTTATCGAAAATGTAGTGGCTTCCAGCCAATCAGACCAAAAGTGGTTAGATTATAAATTATAACAATCAGGCATGACAACGATAAAAGGACCAGCAGTATTTTTAGCACAATTTATAAGCGATGAAGCCCCATTTAACTCTCTGGACAGTATTTGTAAATGGGCAGCAGGTTTAGGTTTTAAAGGCATTCAGATGCCAACCTTAGATACAAGATTTATCGATCTTCAAAAAGCTGCCGAAAGCAAAACCTATGCAGATGAACTGAAAGGAAAAATAGCTTCTTATGGCTTAGAAATTACTGAACTTTCTACACACTTACAAGGTCAATTGGTTGCGGTACACCCTGCTTATGATGACCTTTTTGATGGCTTTGCACCAAAAGAAGTACACAAAAATCCAAAAGCAAGAACAGAATGGGCGGTGCAGCAAATGAAATATGCAGCTAAAGCCTCTCAAAACTTAGGTTTAAATGCACATGCCACATTTAGCGGCTCATTATTGTGGCAATATTTCCATCCCTGGCCACAGCGCCCGGCAGGATTGGTTGAAGAGGGTTTTGCAGAATTGGCAAAACGCTGGACACCAATTTTAAACGAATTCGACCAATGTGGCGTTGATGTTTGCTACGAAATACATCCAGGTGAAGATTTATTTGATGGCGAAACCTATGAAATGTTCCTCGCTGCGGTAAATAATCATCCTCGGGCATGCTTATTGTATGATCCATCACACTTTGTGTTGCAACAATTGGATTACATTCAATACATCGATTTTTACCACGAACGCATAAAAGCGTTCCATGTTAAAGATGCAGAGTTTAACCCTACAGGCAAACAAGGCACTTTTGGTGGATATCAGAGTTGGGCAAATCGTGCTGGTCGTTACCGCTCACCAGGTGATGGTCAGGTTGATTTTAAAACCATTTTTAGTAAATTGGCGCAATATGATTTTAAAGGTTGGGCCGTTATGGAATGGGAATGCTGTATCAAAAACCAGCAAGATGGTGCCCGCGAAGGCGCAGAATTTATTAAAAAGAACATTATTAACGTAACCGATAAAGCATTTGACGATTTTGCAGCATCGGGTAGTGATAGCGCTTTCAATAAAAGAATATTAGGATTACAAGATTAACAAAACACAAAACACACACAAGATGAAAAAAACATTTTTAGCTTTAGGCGCTGTAGTCATTTTTATGGCGTCGTTTTCAAAAGCTGATTTATCGAGAGAGAAAACTGTGGTTGCGACAGCAACATTAACCAATCATGCTGCTTTGCAGTCAAATCCAGGTGAAAAACTGATCAACAAATCTGATTGCCTTGGTTGCCACAACAAGACCAATAAAATTATTGGCCCTGCATACGTAGAAATTGCAAAAAAATATCCAGCTACCGAGAAAAACATCAACATGTTAGCCGATAAGATTATTAAAGGTGGAACAGGAGTTTGGGGCAATATGCCGATGACTGCTCACGCTACCCTTAAAAAAGACGATGCAAAATTAATGGTAAAGTATATCTTATCCTTAAAGAAAAAATAATCGACCCAGTTAGCAAATCGATTTACTTATATGAAAACAGAGCAAGAAAATAAAAACGCGAGTAACCGCCGTGATTTTATTAAGACCACAGCTATTGCCGCTGCTGCGTTTATGATTGTGCCCCGCCATGTTTTAGGTGGCCCCGGTTATCTGGCACCAAGCGATCGTTTATTAGTTGCCGGTATTGGTGTTGGCGGAAAAGGCCAAAGCGATTTAAGCATGTTTTACAAAAGCGGAAAAGCAGATATTGCTTTTTTATGCGATGTAGACGATCGCCGTGCAGCAAATAGTGTTAAAGCTTTTCCTAAAGCAAAATACTATAAAGATTGGCGCGAAATGTTAGATAAGGAACATAAAAATTTCGACGCTGTGTCTGTTTCTACTCCCGATCATAATCATGCTATCCAGGCTTTAGCAGCTATGCAGTTGGGCAAACACGTTTATGTGCAGAAACCTTTAACACATGATATTTATGAGGCGCGGATTCTAACCGCTGCTGCAAAAAAATATAAAGTGGTAACCCAAATGGGAAATCAAGGTGCATCAAACGATGGCCCGCGCCAAATGAAAGAATGGTACGAAGCTGGTTTAATTGGCGATGTACATACAGTTTACGCATGGACTGATAGACCGGTTTGGCCACAAGGCATTCCGCGCCCAACAAAAAAAGCCGAAATCCCTGCCGAATTGGATTGGAATTTATGGCTTGGTACTGCACCCGAAAAAGATTATATTGACAAATTGGTTCCCTTTAACTGGCGTGGCTGGTGGGATTATGGTACTGGCGCCTTGGGCGATATGGGCTGTCACTTAATCGAAGCACCATTTAGCGTATTAAACTTAAAATATGCGAAAGAAGTTCAGGCCAGTGTAGGTTCTGTTTATGTAGATGAATTTAAACGCGGTTATTTCCCTGAAAGCTGCCCTCCATCAAGCCATGTTACCTTGAAATTCCCGAAAACAGATAAAACAAAAGGCGATGTTACCTTACACTGGATGGATGGTGGTATCCAACCAGAACGTCCGGAAGAATTAGAAGCAAACGAAACCTTTGGTGATGGTGGTAATGGGACCCTGTTTATTGGAACTAAAGGCAAAATGATGTCTGAAACGTATAGTGCAAACCCAAAACTATTGCCTTTAAGTAAAAACAAAGACATTAAGGTAGCACCAAAATACACCCGTGTACCAGATGGCGCAAACGGGCACTATAAACAATGGGTTGAAGCCGCAATTGCGGGTTATGGTAAGCAAGAAGTAAGTTCGCCTTTCGAAATTGCCGGCCCATTAACAGAAGCTTTACTGATGGCAAATCTGGCAATCAGAAGTTTCGATATCCAAAAAACGGTAAACGGTAAAACTACTTATCCAGGCAGGTACACTAAAATGCTTTGGGATAACGACAATATGAAAGTTACCAATTTTGACGAAGCCAACCAATTTGTAAAACGCGAATACCGCAAAGGCTGGAACAATTTAACTCTTTAATTACCCTAACCTGATAGGTTTACACCTATCAGGTTTTATTCTAAAAAAATGAAAAAAATCTTTCTTTCTGCTTGCATTTTGTTAGCGGTAACACAAATATCAAAGGCTCAAAAGGGCTTTAAGCCACTTTTTGATGGTAAAACAACAACAGGCTGGCATACTTACAATAAAACTACGGTTGGCAGCGCCTGGCAGGTTCAGGATGGTGCCCTTCATTTAGATTTAGCTACCAAAGGTAAAGACGGTGGCGGCGATTTGGTTACCGATAAGGAATACGGCGATTTCCATTTAAAATACGAATGGAAAGTGGCTCCAAAAGCAAATAGCGGTTTAATTTTTTATGTTCACGAAGAACCTAAATACCATGCTACCTATTCTACAGGTTTAGAAATGCAGGTTATTGATAATGATGGCCACCCAGATGGAAAAATCACTAAGCACCGTGCCGGCGATTTATACGATCTGGTAAAAAGTTCATCAGAGCCAGTTAAAGCTGTTGGCGAATGGAATAAAGCAGAAATCATCAGTAAAAAGGGCAAACTAACGCTAATTTTAAATGGTGTTGAAGTAGTAAAAACCACCCTTTGGGATGATAACTGGAAAAAAATTGTTGCAGGCAGCAAATTTGCAACATGGGAAAATTGGGGCACTTTTAAAACAGGTAAAATTGCCTTACAAGATCACGGAGACGAAGTTTGGTACAAAAACATCTCTATTAAAGAACTATAATCGAGGTTAAAGGCGTAAGGTAGAAGGCTGAAGGTTTCTTTTCTTTCGCTTTAACCATATATTCGAGTTAGAGCGCAGGAAAGCATAAAATTTACTCAATTCCCATTAACATAATACCTTTTACCTTACACCCTATATCTTTAACCTTATACCTTATACAACCTTATATAAGCCAAATGAATAGCACTACTCGCTTTAAACTCTCCGCCATGATGTTCCTGGAATTTTTTATCTGGGGCGCCTGGTTTGTAACACTTGGAACTTTCTTAGGAAATAACCTTAAAGCCACGGGCTCAGAAACCGGGGCTGTATTTTCAACCCAATCATGGGGCGCTATCATTGCTCCTTTTATTGTAGGTTTAATTGCCGACAGATATTTTAATGCTGAGCGCATTTTAGGTGTGCTACATATTGTCGGAGCATTATTGATGTACCAAATGTATAATGCTACAGATGTAAGCATATTTTATCCTTACGTGTTGGGCTATATGATCCTTTTTATGCCAACACTGGCTTTGGTAAACTCAGTTTCTTTCAATCAAATGAAAGATCCGGAGAAAGAGTTTTCATCAATCCGTATCTGGGGTACCTTAGGCTGGATTGCTGCAGGTTTATTAATCAGTTATTTCTTCCATTGGGATTCAAAAGAAGGTACAGAAGCTGGCTTATTGAAAAATACTTTCTTAATGGCTGGTATAGTATCTTTAGCTTTAGGTTTATTCAGCTTTACCTTACCAAAAACCCCACCTAAAGTTTCTTCAGATGAAAAAATTACCGTTTCTGATGTATTAGGTCTTGATGCTTTAAAACTTTTGAAAGACAGAAACTTCTTAATTTTCTTTATTTCATCTATTTTGATCTGCATCCCTCTGGCTTTTTACTATCAAAATGCAAATCCATTCCTTTCCAATATCGGTATGGATAACCCCACGGGAAAAATGACTATTGGTCAGGCTTCAGAAGTTATTTTCTTATTATTTATCCCAGTATTCTTTAAAAGATTCGGTTTTAAAATGACCATCTTGGTGGGCATGCTGGCGTGGGCAGTACGTTATGCATTATTTGCTTACGGCAATGCAGGCGAACTGAGTTTTATGCTAATTTTAGGAATTGCGTTACATGGTGTTTGCTACGATTTCTTTTTCGTTTCAGGACAGATTTATACCAACTCTAAAGCTGGCGAGCGTTTTAAAAGTTCAGCCCAAGGCTTAATTACCTTAGCTACTTACGGCGTAGGAATGTTAATTGGATTTGCCGTAGCAGGTAAAATTTCTGATGCCTACAAAGCAGCTGATGGCGTAATGGACTGGAAAATGATCTGGATTATCCCAGCAGGAATTGCATTAGTGGTATTTTTATTATTTGCTTTGGTTTTCAACGATAAATCCAAAGCTGAAATAGAACCTAAAACTGTTTAATATGGCGTCGAACGTAAATAGAAGAAATGCTTTAAAGAACATCATCGCAGGAACTGCTGCAATTGGTGTTTCTTCAGGATTTTCAGCATTAGCAATGGATAAATCAGAATCAGATCAGCCACTAAGGCTAAAAGGAAATATTAATCATGCCGTTTGCCGTTGGTGTTTTAGCGGTTTAGATGTAGAAACACTTTGTGTTGAAGCCAAAAAGATCGGCATTAAAGGCATTGATTTAGTTGGGCCAAATGATTGGCCGACTTTAAAAAAACATGGTTTAGAATCGACCATGTGCAATGGTGCGGAGATTAATTTAGTGGATGGTTTTAACGACGAAAAATTCCATGAAAAGTTAATTCAAAACTACACCGCAATGATTCCGCTTGTTGCCGAAGCCGGTTACAAATACTTAATCTGCTTTAGTGGAAGCCGTCGCGGTAAAGATGATGAAACAGGCTGGAACAACTGTGTTAAAGGATTGAAACAGTTAATGCCCTTGGCAGAAAAACATAATGTTGTTTTAGTAATGGAACTGTTAAACAGCAAAATTAACCACAAGGATTATCAATGTGATAGAACCTCGTGGGGAGCTGAACTTTGCAAACGTTTAGGATCTGAGAATTTCAAATTACTCTACGACATTTACCACATGCAGATTGATGAAGGTGATGTAATCAGAAATATCAGAGAATATCATCAATACATTGCCCATTACCATACTGCTGGTGTTCCTGGAAGAAACGAAATCGATGATACGCAGGAACTGTATTATCCTGCAATAATGAAAGCCATTGCCGAAACTGGCTTTAAAGGTTTCGTTGCACAAGAATTTATACCTAAAAATGCAGACAAAATAGCCTCACTAAAAAAGGCAGTTTCCATTTGCGACATCTAAAAATATACCTATGTTATCAAGAAGAAGTTTTATTTTAAACAGTAGTATGGCTGCAGCTGCAGCACTTTTGGTTCCATCATTTGCTTGTGTGGCTTCCGATAAAAAATCAGTTGGTCTGCAGTTATATTCTTTAAGAGATGAGCTTCCGAAAGATGTAAAAGGAACCATCGCTAAAGTAGCTAAAGCTGGCTTTAAAGAGGTCGAAACTTATGGTTTCTCTATAAAGGATCAGTTTTGGGGCTTAACACCAGCAGAATTCAAAAAATTGCTTGATGATAACGGATTAACTGCACCAAGCGGTCATTATGGTCTAGGCAGCTATTTAACCGATGGAAACACTGAAGAATTAAAAGCAGCAATTGCTGCTGCCAAAGTGCTTGGAAGCGAATATGTAACTATTCCCTGGTTAGATGAAAGCATTAGAAAAAGTGCCGACGACTATAAAAAAATTGCAGTCAAAATTAACGAAGCCGGAAAATTGGCCAAAGAAGCTGGTATCAGGTTAGCTTACCACAACCACAATTTCGAATTCGAGAAACAAGGTGATACCACTGGTTACGAAATCCTGCTAAAAGGAACCGATAAAAATCTTGTTGATTTTGAACTTGATTTATATTGGGTAGTTCGTTCAGGAAACGACCCGATCAAACTATTTAAAGAAAACCCGGGCCGTTTTACCATGTGGCATGTGAAAGATATGGATAAAGCAAATCCAGCGTTGAATGCTGAAGTAGGAACAGGCTCTATTAATTTCAAACCTATTTTTGCTGATGCCAAACTTTCGGGCATGAAACACTTCTTTGTAGAACACGAAACCAATTACAAGCCAAACCCAATGGAGTCTGTTGCAGCTAGCTGTGCATACATTAAAAAAGAAATTATTTAAATTTTAAATGATGAACTCAAGAAGAACATTCTTAAAACAGGCAGGATTAGCTGCAGGAGCAGCATTGTTAATTCCATCTTTTGCTTTTGATAAAGCAAATAAAAATGTTGGTTTACAATTGTACTCTTTACGTAATGAACTGCCAAAGGATGTAAAAGGCATTATCGAAAAGGTAGCACAGGCCGGATATAAAGAAGTTGAAACCTATGGTTTTTCTAACGGAAAATTCTGGGGATTAACCCCTAAAGAATTTAAAGCATTATTAAATGCAAACGGTTTAAAAGCACCAAGTGGCCATTACCATATGGATGATTTTGTAAAAACCGGAAAGACAGACAAATTAAAAGCCGATATCGAATCTTCAGCAGCCATTGGTGGTAAATACTTTACCATTGCCGGCGCGCATGTAGATATGAGCAAAGGAGTAGATGGCTTTAAGAAAACCGCTGATGATTTTAATAAGGTTGCCGAAATTGCAAAAGCATCTGGTTTAAAATTCGCCTATCACAACCACGATTTCGAATTTAAGAAATTAGGTGATACTACCGGTTATGATGTCTACTTAAGCGAAACCGATAAAAATCTGGTAAATTTCGAATTGGATTTATACTGGGTGGTACGTTCAGGTAACGATCCGTTAGCTTTGTTTAAAAAATATCCAGGCCGTTTCCCAATGTGGCACGTTAAAGATATGGACAAAGCCAAACCTGAATGGAATACCGAGGTAGGTAAAGGTGCTATTGATTTTAAAAGCATTTTTGCTCAGGCAAAACTTTCAGGCATGCAACATTTCTTTGTAGAGCACGAAACCAATTACCAACCTGATCCAATTGGGTCGATCAAAACAAGCTGTGATTATATCAAAGCCAATTTGATTTAAAACTTATCCAAACCTCGCAGGTTTCGAAAACCTGCGAGGTTTTCTGCAATTATCGTCATCTCGACTGAACATTGCGAAATGGAGAGATCTATCTCCAAAACAGCAAACCTTCAATTCTTCAACAATATAGTTTAGCTTAGAACTGCTGATCTGAGTTATCTAAACCTGATAGTAGCGGAAAGCCCGTAACGCAGTGGAGGCTTGAAGTGGATAGCAGGACGCTCGGAACCGATAAGCACAGTAACATGCTTTCCAAAATAGAAATCAAATATTTTTTAGTAGTGCGCATCAAGTATAGCTAAATCGAATTATGCTTAATCTTTTAACCTTATTTTCTATTGAAAAAGTAAGATTTTAAATATTAAAAGCAAATTTAATTGGTAACAATGGGGATATAAGCTTAATTTTTAGCATATTTGGGCTTATATCAAATGTTTAATAATATATAATTAAAATTTAAAATGAAAGTAGCAGTAGTAGGTGCCACCGGATTGGTAGGCACTGTCATGTTAAAAGTATTGGAGGAAAGAAATTTCCCTTTAACAGAGTTGATTCCCGTAGCATCAGAAAAGAGTGTTGGCAAGGAAATTACTTTTAAGGGTAAGAAGTTCCCAATTGTTAGCATGGATACTGCAATCAGCATGAAACCAGATATCGCTTTGTTTTCTGCGGGTGGAAATACTTCATTGGAGCACGCTCCACGTTTTAAAGAAGCTGGAACAACCGTTATCGATAACTCTTCTGCATGGAGAATGGATCCTGCAATAAAATTAATTGTACCAGAAGTTAACGCACACGAACTTTCTATCGATAACAAAATCATTGCTAACCCGAACTGTTCTACTATTCAAATGGTGGTGGTTTTAAAACCTTTGCACGATAAATACAAAATTAAACGTGTAATTGTTTCTACTTACCAATCGGTTACGGGTACAGGCGTTAAAGCCGTTGAGCAGTTAATGAACGAGCGTAAAGGCATTGATGGCCCTAAAGCTTATCCATATGAAATTGATTTAAACGTTCTTCCTCATATTGATGTTTTCATGGAAAACGGATATACCAAAGAAGAAATGAAAATGGTTAAGGAAACGAACAAAATTATGAGCGATGATAGCATTAAAGTTACCGCTACTACAGTTCGTATCCCGGTAATGGGCGGCCACTCAGAATCAGTTAATATCGAGTTCGAAAATGATTTCGATTTAGCTGAAGTGCGCAGTATTTTAGAAAAAGCACCAGGCATAATCGTTGTTGATGATGTTGCCAACTTAAAATACCCAATGCCAAAAGATGCTCATGAAAAAGATGAAGTTTTTGTAGGCCGTATCCGTAGAGACGAATCGGCGCCTAAAGCTTTAAATCTTTGGATTGTTGCAGATAACTTGCGCAAAGGGGCTGCAACCAATGCCGTTCAGATTGCCGAATATCTAATTCAGAAAGAATTAGTTTAATCAATATCCTCAAGAGAAGTCCCCCGGTGTAAATCGGGGGACTTTTTTATGCCCGCTCTCCACCATGAAACATATTCCAATCGCTTTAATATATTCCAGGTTACTGATTGGTTTTATAATAATTCTATTAAGCTTTTTCTACGTCAATTACTATTCTTTTCTTGCAGTCACATTATTATCGATTGGTTTATTAACAGATGTATTTGATGGAATAATAGCCAGAAAACTCAATATCTCCTCCGAAAAATTACGACGTTTAGATTCCGGTATTGATCAGGTTTTTTTTATCTCGGTTGCGGTTGCTACTTATATCCAATGTCCTGATTTTTTCAAAGTCAACTTGGTAAAACTGATCGTCCTTGGTGCTTTCGAAGCTTCAACCTATGCATTAAGCTATATCAAATTCAGAAAAGAAATCGCTACGCATTCTATCGGCGCTAAAATCTGGACGTTGACTATATTTGCCACTTTGGTCGAAATTATAGTTCATTGCGAATCGGTTGTATTATTTGAAATTTGCTTTTGGCTCGGATTGGCAACCCGAATAGAAATACTTGCCATCGTTTTCACCCTAAAAAAATGGACGAATGATGTACCAACCATTTATCATGCTGTAAAATTGAGACAGGGAAAAGAAATTAAACGTAACAAACTGTTTAATGGATGATCTTTGTAAAGATCTTATCATAACAATTATTGCCTTTTAATTAATTTTATCTTTGTTAATCTTCAACGGATAAAATCCCTATGCGATTAAAAATATATTCCCTATTGCTTTTAATTTTTGCTGCAAATATTACAATTGCTCAAAATCGAATTCAGAACCTCGAAAAGGCCTTCGATAATTTATTAAATGATGAACAGGCAAAACATGCCATTGCTTCACTTTGCGTTTTAGATGCCAATACAGGTAAAACGCTTTATGCTAAAAATGAGCAAATCGGCCTGGCTACAGCTTCAACCTTAAAAACCATAACTGCAGCTACTGCTTTCAGTATTTTAGGGAAAGATTTTCAATTCCAAACCACATTGGCCTATACCGGAACAATTACTACAGATGGAATATTAAAAGGAAACCTGATCATTATTGGCAGTGGCGATCCAACTTTGGGCTCCTGGCGATATCAAAACAAAGAAAATGCTGTTTTAACGCAATGGGTTGCTGCAATAAAATCTGCCGGAATCAAAAAAATTGAAGGAACAATAATTGGCGATGATCGCATTTTTGGCACACAAACAACACCCGAAGGTTGGGTTTGGCAGGATATTGGCAATTATTATGGTGCGGGGACTTCTGGCTTAGCCTGGCGCGAAAATCAATTTGATATTCATTTGAAACCTGGAAGTAGTACAGCAGATGAAGTTAAGATAGTAAAAACAATTCCTGCAACACCTTACGTCCAGATCATAAATGAACTAAAAACCGGAAGTCAGGGTTCTGGTGATAGAAGTTATGCTTTTCTTCCACCTTACAGTAATGTTGCTTACCTCCGCGGAAGCTGGGGATTAGGCATTGCCAAAACAGGCATTTCTGTAGCCCTCCCCGACCCTGCTTTTGATTGCGCTTACCGTTTACAGGATACTTTGAAAAGATTGGGTATTTCGACAGGTCAGCAAGCCACAACGGCAAGGTTAATGACCTTGAACAATCAGGTCATTCCTTCAGTTACACAGAAAATAAGCACCATCAGTTCGGCTAGTTTAAGCGAAATAACCTACTGGTTTCTAAAGAAAAGCATCAATTTATATGGCGAATCACTTTTAAAAACCATTGCGATAAAATCAGGCAAAGCAGGTACAACAAGTAAAGGAGCGGAAACCGAAATCAATTTCTGGGCCGATAAAGGCATTGATAGAACGGCATTGAATATTATTGATGGTAGTGGACTTTCTCCAGGCGACAGAATAACTACCTCGGCAATGGCGGATATACTTTTCCGTATCCAGAAAGAAAATTGGTTCGCAGATTATTATAAGGCCTTACCCGAGTACAATGGAATGAAAATTAAAAGCGGAACGATAAATGATGTTTCGGCATTTGCAGGCTATCATACTGATGCTGCAGGCAATAAATATGTAATCGTTATTAATATCAATAATTATAGCGGAAGCGGGATTAACAAAAAATTATTTAAGGTATTAGATGAACTCAAATAAAATTAACTGATATAAAATATGACACATTTTATAAAAAACATGCAAACTGTTGATGGATTGATTTCGAATTTATATAAAGATGTTTCTATTGAAGAAATGACTAAAAAAATTACCGGTCTCATGGAACAACAAGGCTATAAAGTCTTCGACCATCAATATGGAAATTTAATTTTAGAGAAAGGCAGCCGAACAAAACGGCTTTTATTAGGTGCATTTGCAACCTATTACAAATTTAGCGTAACCATGTCACCAAATACTGAAAACGAACTTACTGTAAATGTTTTTCAGCAGTCGAGTGGTATGTCTGGAGGTTTAATCGGTATGAATCAGATAAAAACAGAGCTTACAAGATTAAACTTTTTATTTGCGAATATTTAAATAGACGATGTTCATAGCTGAAATAACATCAACACAAAATACTATTATTTAAATAATTTCGATTGAACACTGTCCAGGCGACAATAACATTCAATGGAATAAGGATTAACCCGAAGCCAAACATAATAAATACATAAAAAAGGAAAAACAGGCAAAAAACCCATATCAAAAATCCTTTAATCTGTATCGCATTTAACAACAGCAGGCTTCTAAATAACAGGATCGCAGAAAAGGCAAATGCGGTTAACCCAAACGATGTTAAAATACCGAAGTTGGTAAATATCCAACAGATTTCGGGTAGTAATAAAATGAGATAGTTTAAACAAAAACTAAAAAATACTTTCTTTTTAGTAAAAGGAAAATTTGGCAAGAAAGACAAGTATCTATTATTAAAAACCTTCTCCTGATAAATAAGCACCAAATGCGCCACAGCAACACACGAGATAACGAGCATCAATAATCTTGAATCATCTTTAAGATCAGCAAAAACCACCAACACACTCGAAATCAGCACCCACGAAAGCAGTTTGGTGAGCATATAAGCCAATTTCGATTGATTGAAAACCTGAAAACTATATAACAAAAAAACAGGTTTGCTCCATTTCCTGCTAACCTTGAGTAACCAATTTGGCTTGTTAACCTCTATTAAACTGTTACTTTCTTTAAGGTATATATAAGCGCATGCTAAAACCAAAAGCAATTGAAAAAATAAAATCCCGATAGAAATAAGATAATAGCCAAATACAATTCCCATGCTTATGGCGTATAACGTATAACACAATACAGGGATAAATATGCAGGTCTGCACTACACACCAGGCCATAAACTGCTGTTTTTTGGTTGATGAGGTGAAACTATAATACAGAAACTCTTGCTGGGGCAAAACAAGTTGACTTAAGACGTATTTTAAGCTTTTGTAAGCATATAATGAGCTACCTATAAGATAGAAAGTCATCATTAGTGGATTACTCACCAAACTAATGGTAAAGAAAAACTGCCAGAAATCAATCTGGTCTGGCCGAACAGTGCCCAAAGTATTAATAAAGAAACAGTAACTGATCAACATCACAAAGATGAATACCAACATAGCTGCATGGGTACGGTAAAAACCATCAACAAATATTTTCTTTAAGGCGGTATTTATAAGCAACGACATTAAAAATTCAGTATTAGTTTTTTATCTTGAATATTGATCTTTTTAAGTCCAGGCAGTTTTAATTCTTCTAATGGCTGATGTGAGGACAGTAAAAAACTGATTTTTTCATTTTGGTACTTTTCATTAATCCAGCGGTATAATATTTCCAAAGATTCTATATCAATCGTATTTAAAGGCTCGTCTAATAAGATCAATTTAGGTTGCCCTAAAAAAGCCAAAACCAGCGACAACTTTTTTAACATGCCACTAGAATATGAACCCAACGGACTATGAATGTAAGGCTCCATACCCATTTCAGCAATTAAGGTCTTTTCTTGATCAGAAACAGCCCCCTTGGCTTTAGCGAAAAGATCAACCATTTCAAATCCGGTTAAAAATTCGGGGTACAGTGGCTCGGCCTCGGCAAAATTTACAAGCTTTCTAAAGGAAACACCATGATCTTTTAAATAAATAGTATTAATTGCTATATCGCCTTCGAAAGACAATATTCCTGCAATTGCTTTCAGCAGGGTACTTTTCCCTGAGCCGTTACTTCCTTTTATCCAGAAAATGCCTTCGGGAATTTTAATATTTTCTATCTTTAAAACAAGATGATTGAAATAAGATTTTTCAAATTGATTGAAGTGTAACATAAAAGCATTTTGTTTCTGACTTTAGTTTTAATGAAAAGTTACAAAGCACATTCATCTTGATAAAATCATACGCAATGCAATTAATTTTACGCCCTTACCAACCAAGTGATGTTGAAAGTTTAGTTAAACATGCCAACAATTTCAATATTTCGAAATATTTAACCAATAAATTCCCTTTTCCTTACGAGAAAAAAGATGGCGAAGCTTTTATTCAACTCGCACTGAGTCATGATCCCTTACAAATCAAGGCGATTGTGTTAAACGATGAAGTAATTGGATCGATTGGTGTGCATCAACTGGCCGATATTTACAGCAAAAGTGCAGAGATAGGCTATTGGATTGCTGAGGATTTTTGGGGCAAAGGCATTGTTCCACTTGCCATAAAAGAAATGCTTAAATATGGTTTCGACAACTTCGATATTGAAAGAATTTTTGCACGGACGACACATACGAACCTGGCCTCGCAGCAGGTTTTAAAGAAATCGGGCTTTATTTTCGAGGCCTCGCTAAAAGATACTATTTTTAAAAATGGCGAATATTTTGATGAATTGATTTTTGGATTTAGGAAACACCAGCTGAGCAAAGAACAGCATTAAAACATTTTGTTAAACTCAAAGCTTATTGCGTAAATTCGTGCAAACCAAAAACAACAAAGCAATGAAATTATCGATCAAATCAGTAGTGCTGTTTGTTACACTTTTAGGTGCAGCAGATTTCGCAAATGCCCAGGGAGCCAAGTTTCCTCAACCAAGTAGCGGACAAACCATTATCCAGGATTTTGGATTAGGCAAAATAACGTTAACCTACTCTCGCCCGAATGTTAAAGGCCGCAAAATTTTTGGCGGTATGGAGCCAATGGGCGTAGTTTGGCGTAACGGGGCAAATGCGGCCACACGCATTAAATTTACCGATGCCGTTAAAATTGAAGGCAAAGATCTGCCTGCTGGCGAATATGGCCTGTTCAGCATCCCAGGCAAAAATGAGTGGACGGTTATTTTTAGCAAAACGCCCGATCAATGGGGTGCTTACGAATATAAGGAAAGTGATGATGTGCTTCGTGTAAAAGTAAAAACAACGGCTTTAAAAGATAAAGTAGAAACCCTTAGCATGCAGTTTTCAGCTGTTAGCGAAACTTCGGCACAGTTAAATATGACGTGGGAGAATAGTGCTTATACTATCAATATCACAACTTCTATTGATGAGAAAGTAATGGCAAATATTGCAGAAGCGATGAAGGGCGAAAAAAAACCTTACTTTAATTCGGCATTGTATTATTATCAAAATGGAAAAGATTTAAAAACAGCTTTAGAATGGATGACGGAAGCAGAAAAATCAGATCCTAAAGCACCATGGTTTAAACTGTGGAAAGGCCGTATCCAATTAAAAATGGGCGATAAAGCGGGAGCATCAGCTACTGCACAACAAGGCATAGATGCTGCAAAGGCACAAAAGATTGATGAATATGTACGCCTCAATTCTGAACTTTTGGCCGAAGCTAAAAAATAAAGAGATTCTATTTCGGTCGGTGTGACGCCGACCGATAGCATGTCTTAATCAGACCTGGCTTACCCTAAGCATTACAGAACCTAAATAATTTAAACGCGATTGAAATGGATCCTGACGTAAAGTCGGGCGTAATGGAAAGCGGGACCAGACCCAACCTAAGCACCGCTGCCACTGCTTTTCAAATTAATAAAAATATTCTTATCCTCAATAGGCTACTAACTTAAACATGTTTCATGACCAATATTAACATAAAATTAACTGCTGATTAACTTGAACAACTATCGTAACATTAACCCTTAAAACGCTTTATTTATTTAAAAATAATACTAACTTTGGTGTTGCGCTTAGTAATTGTACTTTATACACTAAGCAGGTTAAAAAATCAATAAAAAAATCAAATAAAAATGAGCATAATCGTTAATGTCCATGCCAGACAAATTCTCGATTCGAGAGGCAATCCAACAGTAGAAGTAGAAGTTGTAACAGAAGCAGGTGCTTTTGGCCGTGCAGCTGTACCAAGCGGTGCATCTACTGGACAATATGAGGCTGTTGAATTACGTGATGGAGATAAATCTACATATTTAGGTAAAGGTGTTTTGAAAGCTGTAGAAAATGTAAATACTAAAATTGCTGATGCATTAAGAGGTATTGATGTTTTTGAGCAAAATACAATTGATAAAATCATGTTAGACCTGGATGGTACCGAAAACAAAGGTAACTTAGGTGCTAATGCTATTTTAGGTGTTTCTTTGGCTGCTGCTAAAGCTGCCGCTGATGAAATCGGTCAACCATTATACCGTTATATTGGTGGTGTTAACGCAAACACTTTACCAATTCCGATGATGAACATCATCAACGGTGGTTCACACTCTGATGCGCCTATCGCTTTCCAGGAATTTATGATTATGCCAGTTGGCGCACCTTCTTTCTCTGAGGCTTTACGTTGGGGAACTGAAGTTTTCCATAGCTTGAAAAAAATTCTTCACGATAGAGGTTTATCTACTGCAGTAGGTGATGAAGGTGGTTTTGCTCCAACTTTTGACGGTACTGAAGATGCAATTGAAACGGTATTAAAAGCAATTGAAACTGCTGGTTACAAACCAGGTTCTCAAATCTGTTTAGCTTTAGACTGTGCATCATCTGAGTTTTACAAAGATGGTAAATACGACTATACTAAATTTGAAGGCGCTACTGGAGTAATTCGTTCTAGCGAAGAGCAGGCACAATATTTAGCTGATCTTTCTGCAAAATATCCAATTATCTCTATTGAAGATGGTATGGATGAAAACGACTGGACTGGCTGGAAAAGCTTAACCGATAAAATTGGTGATCATGTTCAATTGGTTGGTGATGATTTATTTGTAACTAACGTTACCCGTTTACAACGTGGTATTGATGAAGCTACTGCTAACTCGATCCTGGTAAAAGTGAACCAGATCGGTTCTTTAACTGAAACCATCAATGCGGTAACTTTAGCACAAAACAATGGCTATACTTCGGTAATGAGTCACCGTTCTGGCGAAACTGAAGATGTTACGATTGCTGATTTAGCTGTTGCCTTAAACTGCGGACAGATTAAAACTGGTTCTGCATCACGTTCAGACAGGATTGCAAAATACAATCAATTATTACGTATTGAAGAAGAATTGGGTGAAAACGCTCGTTTCATCGGTTCAAAATTCAAATACGCTAAGAAATAATTATAGGATTGGGTTTAAACCCAATCCTATAATGTTAACAAGTTGAAAAACTTATTTGCGAAACATCCGGAGATTTTAAATCTTCGGATGTTTTTATTTTAATACTATATTTGTTTGTCGGATTTGGGTTTTCTCAAATCTCACATCTAAAATCTCATATCAATATATGAAACGTTTAATAGATCTTTTCCGAAATAAATATTTCCTTGCTACTGTCGCTTTTGCGATGTGGATGCTATTTTTCGACAAAAACGATATGATGTCGCAATACGAGTACCGCAGTCAGGCCAATAAACTGCAGGAAGAAAAAGAATATTTCGAGAAAGAAACCGCTCAGGTTAAAAAAGATTTAAACGAACTGAATACCAATCTGAATACGGCTGAAAAATTTGCCCGCGAAAAATACTTCATGAAAAAAGACAATGAAGATGTTTTCGTGATTATTCAGGAAGAGAAAAAGGATTAGTTTTCAGTTGGCAATTTTCAGTTAAAAGTTTACAGTTTTGAGTTAATAATCCAAGCATAAACAATTTCCCTTCCAGTTAACCGATTAACCAATTCAAACAGCTAACCTATCTAATGCTTCACCTCCTCTACATTATTGCCATAACCGCTGAAGCCATGACCGCTGCACTTTCTGCAGGCAGACGTGATATGGATTGGGTTGGCGTTTGTATTATTGCCTGGGTAACGGCATTAGGTGGTGGAACGGTTAGAAATGTATTATTTGGCCATTATCCCATGAGCTGGGTAGAACATCCAGAATATTTGGTAATTACCGCAGTAGCAGCCTTACTTGCAGCTTTTATTGCCTCGATTATGACTAAACTCAAAAAGCTTTTTCTTTACCTGGATGCTTTAGGCTTGGTGGTTTTCACGATTATTGGTTGTCAGGTCGCACAGGAAATCCATCTCCCCTATTTAATTGTACTTTTTAGCGGAATGATTACTGGTTGTGCTGGTGGGGTGCTTCGTGATGTACTCTGCAATGAAGTTCCATTTCTTTTTAGAAAAGAAATTTATGCCAGCGCAGCGATAGTTACCGGCGCGGTTTATATCGGTATAGAGCATTTTCATGGAAGTGAGATGCTGGCTACCATTACAGCTGCTATTATCGGATTAGCCCTAAGATTACTTTCCATCCGCTTCGAATGGCACATGCCTAAGTTCGTTTACAGGGATGAATGGCACTAGGTGCATTTTCAGTTTAAAGTTTTCTTTTTCGTGGTGTCAGGTGTTACCACCTGACATTTTCAAATTAATTGAATACTGTGGTTTACTCAATTTCAAAACAATCTATCAGTCAGATGGTAACATCTGACTGCACAATAAACCGCTAAACTTAGAGTTCCCCATTTCTTTTTCTTAAAAACCACTCTACTCCCAGCAAAATCAAAATTAAGCCAAACAGCCATTTCATGCTAATCAATTCATCATATTTACGGTCTTCGTAGCTGATGGTTTTAATATTTTCGTTTTTGGCAATCTCATCAGCTATTTTAAGCAGGTTTTCGGGCATAAACAGTTTACCATTACTTTGTTTTGATATGGTATTTAAAAGCTGGTGATTAGCTGTTGTCTGTTGAAATTCTGCAATCAACGCATTTACATAGAAACTACCTGTAGCGGTGAATTTCTTTCCGCCCAGTTCGGTATTGGCGAGATAAGAATAATTACCTGCAGGCATGGTCCCCGCATCTAGCTGATAAGAATTTTCGGTTTTAGAAAAAATATAATTAAACACTTTGCCCGCTTCGTTTTTAACCTGAAGATTAACTTCCGGCTCATTTACAGGCTGATAGCTATCGTTATAAAGGGTGCCGTTAAACTGGATGGTTTCATTTTCATCGTAAGCCGACTTTGAAGTAAACACCTTAAACCTCCGCTTATCATCTTTAACAGATAGGTATTGAACCGTTTTTGAAATCAGATCGTTTAAAACAGATTGATTGCTTTCATTTTCAGCTTCCGAAAGTTTCCATCTCCAAAGCCCCTCGCCCATCAAATATCCTGCCTTTAAGCCATTTTCATTGGCAAAGAACAATAATGGCTGCTGTGTGCTTACTTTGCCAATACGCTGATTAAAAACGGGTATTGCGCCTGCATTTACGGTTAACCTTCCGAACGGACTTAACAAAGGATCGAAAGATGAAAACTGCTTTTTGTCATCTTCCGTAAGATTGAAGCTTGTAAATCCATTGGCAAAATCGGCATACACTTCTTGAATAGAACCATTTGCAGAACCTAAGTTGACCTGATTTTGCATTTGATTAAAAGCATTTATATTGCTCTGTGCACCCAAAATATACCAGATTGGCTTCTTTAGTCCAATTAATTTCTTTAAAAAAGCTGATGAAATATTCTGCAAATCAGGCAACTGATACAATACGATTAGATCGAATTTAGACGGATCTGTTGTATTTAAATCATCAGCAAGTACAAGTTTAGCTTCGTAGTGTTTATTCAGTGAAATAGCTTCTTTTAGCACGCCCAAATCAGGATGTGGTGCCACCGCAGCAAGTAACACTTTCTGCCTGCCATCAATAACTTCGACATAAAAAGTTTGAATATTATTCCGTGTAGTAATTTCATTTTTCAGTGCCCCGAGCTGAACGGTATATTTCTGAACACCAATTTTACCCGCATGGATCTTAACATGGATCGTTTTAACAAAGGAACCTCCATTAATCGATATAATTTGCTGTTCTACTTTTGCACCATTTTGGCTAACCGTTAAAGAAGTACTTTCGCCATCACTTTGAAAAGCCTGAACCTGAACTTCGATCGTAAAATCGTCATCCAGGTATACAATGTTATTGTAATTTACATTCGAAATTAAGACATCACGCTTTGGAATACTATCGCCAAGAGCAATGGTATAAACCGGGGCATTAATCTGATTTACGCTGTACAGCGGATTTCCACCGTGATTAAAAATACCATCGGTGGCTAAAATAATGGCGCCAACATTTCTGTTGGTATATTCATCTCTAACTTTCTGAAAAAAAGCCGAGGCATCTGTTAATTTACCCTGATTTTTAAAATCGAAACCATCTTCAACCTGATCGCCAAAGTGAAGTGTTTTTACCTCGTACTTGTCTGATAGTTTATTCTGTAAAGCTTTAAGGTTATTTTCGTATAATTTTTGGTCGAAACCAGCTGCCTTAACCTGACCTACAGAAAGAGAATTATCCTGTCCGATAATGATCACCGGTTTATCTAAAGTATAATTTAATGTTTTAATGAGCGGTGCAAATATTAACCACGCAATGGTAGTTACTACGATAATCCGCAGGGCAGTTAAGCCATACTGAAGTTTTTTATCCAAATTTTTGTTGCCGCGATACAGCAACCAGGCATACAGCACGCCTAACGCCAAGCAACCCAGAAAAAACAAAATAGATGTACCCGAAAAAAAACTGTTCATACTTTTATAAAGATGGTAATTTTGAGGAAATTTTCAAGATTATTGTCTGTAAAGAATTTATGCGAGGGCTAAAATATAACTTCATTTAACCACAGCGTTCACTGAGTTTTACACCGAGGAATACAGATTACCTAAACTGTCTTTAAGCACCCAACTCTGTGTACTTCGTGCCTTTCCTCGGTGGCCTTTGTGGTAAAAAAAAGAGAACGCTATGCGCTCTGTGGTTAAATCCCTATTTTTAAACCAAATCAAAATTTATGAAATTAATCTGTTTAACGTTTTTACTGTCTCTAAGTCTTATGGTAAATGCCCAAAATAATTTTAAAGCCACTCAAATTAAATTCGAAAGAGTAGAAAAGGCCTACAATGAAAAATGGGAAACATTGAGAAAATTTGTTCTGGCAGGTGGTTATGGCGATCGGTTCTCTATGGTAATCAATGCCTATAAAACAGAAGGAAAACTAGAGATCTGGTTAAAAAATAATTCGGCAAAAACATATTCGTTGTTTAGAACATATGATTTCTGTGCACATTCTGGCACTATTGGCCCGAAAGTAATTGAAGGTGATGGACAAACACCTGAAGGTTTTTATTATATTAATGTTTTTAACCCGATGAGTAATTTCCATCTATCGTTGGGCGTGAATTATCCAAACGCTACAGATTATGCCCGAACTGGAAAGGACAGAAAACCCGGAAGCGACATTTACATCCATGGCAATTGCGTAACCGTTGGCTGCATTCCATTAACCGACGAATAAAATTAAAGAAGTTTATATTTTAGGGGTTGAGGCCAGGAATGCAGGCCAGGAAAAGCTTCCGGTTAACATTTATCCTTTCAAAATGACAGATGGAAATATGAAGAAATATATTGCTCAATTCCCTACACAGGCCAGTTTTTGGAAATCGTTGCAGCTAGGATATTCAGCGTTTGAGAAAAATAAAAACCAAGCTAATGTAAGTGAGGTAAATGGGAAATATGTTGTGAAGTAGTGGAAATGTTAAAGGTTGGAATGTTGTAAAGTTCTGCTTTTAAATAAGGAAAAGGCGTAAGGTTTAGGGTTATCACCCGCCTTACGCCTTTACTATTTTATGGCTTTGGAAAGAAACCCCTCCACCTTAAACCTTATGCCTTCTACCTCCTACAGCATCCCGCCGCAAACAGATAAAGTTTGGCCAGTTACGTAAGCACTCATATCTGAGGCTAAGAACACGCAAACATTGGCAATATCTTCAGTTTCTCCGGCACGTTTTAAGGGAATATCTTTTTCCCATCCTTCAACAACTTTCGGATCAAGAATATCTGTCATTTCGGTACGGATAAATCCTGGCGCAACTACGTTGGCACGGATATTTCTCGAACCTAATTCTTTAGCGATTGATTTGGTAAAACCGATGATACCAGCTTTAGATGCAGCATAATTTGCTTGTCCGGCATTACCTGTAGTGCCCACAATAGACCCCATATTGATAAAAACACCTTTACGGGCTTTCATCATTACTTTAGAAGCTGCTTTGGTTACGTTGAAAATCGATTTTAGGTTAATATTGATCACATCATCCCAGTTTTCTTCGCTCATACGCATCAATAAACCATCTTTGGTAATACCGGCATTGTTTACCACGATATCAATGGTACCAAATTCGGCTACGATATCATTGATCAATTGCTCAGCTTCGGCAAATTTAGAAGCATCAGAACGATAACCTTTAATCTTTGTTCCAAAGCTTTGTAATTCTTGCTCTAAAGCTTCACCTTTTTCTACTGATGATAAATATGTAAAAGCTACATTAGCGCCCTGCTCGGCAAATTTTTCAGCTATTTTACGACCGATTCCTTTAGATGCGCCTGTAATTAATGCTGTTTTTCCTTCTAATAATTTCATAACCCCTAAATCCCCTAAAGGGGACTTTTATATAATGTATAAAAAATTTAATTTTGGTAAAGTTAATATTAATTGTGAATTGTTTAACACAATAGGTGTTCCCCCTTCAGGGGGTTAGGGGGTGGGTTCCTGTTGGCTCAAACAATGAAAACTTCCCAATCCCCAAATAATATCAACGGAATTGATACCGATAACCTTTCTATCAGGAAAACAGTCTTGAATAATAGCTAAAGCATTCTGGTCGTTTACATCATCAAAAATTGGCACAATTACCGCCGCATTGGCGATGTAAAAATTTGCATAAGATGCAGGCAAGCGAGTATCTTCATGAATAACTGGCGATGGCATTGGCAATTGAACAATATTCAATGATCTGCCATCTTTCAGCTTCATGGCTTTCAAGGCCTCTAGATTCTCTTGTAACAAGATATAATTTTCATCCAGCGGATTGCCTTCTACAACAGTTAAAACCGTATCCTCGTTTACAAAACGCGTAATATCATCAATGTGGCCGTCGGTATCGTCGCCAACGATTCCATCTCCTAACCATAATACCTGATCTTGACCATAATATTCAAGCAAATATTGTTCAATCTGCGCTTTGGTTAAATGTAGATTACGATTTTCGTTCAATAAACAGGCAGTTGTGGTTAAAACCGTTCCAGCGCCATTAAATTCTACAGAACCACCTTCCATCACAATATCAGGTGTAAACAGAGGTAAATTGAAATGTTTGGCAATTTTTGTCGGAACCACATCATCCAGATCAAACGGAGGGTATTTTCCACCCCAGGCGTTGTATCCCCAATCTACAACAGCCTTTTCATTTCCTTTCAGCAAAAATGCAGGACCGTGATCGCGGCACCAGGCATCGTTGGTTTCATTAAAATAAAATTCAACCTGACTTAAATCGGCATCTACTTTTGTTAATTCAGAAACAGCAAAAGCTTTCATTTCTTCATCTTTCACATTGATGCGCACTTTTTCGCCTTCGGCAACTGCTTTGATAAACTGGCAATATGGTTCGTAAATGGTTTCGATTTTACCAGGCCAACTCTCCTTTTTATGCGGCCAGCTTAGCCAGGTTGCCTCATGTTTAGTCCACTCGGCAGGAAAAGTATAACCTTGTTTCTTCGGTGAATAATCGAATTGATTGATATTTAAATCTTTTCTTGGAGGGAAATTTGACATCTAACTTTAATTTATATTATGAGTGGTCCGTGCAGACACGAACCATGGATTTGGATGGTCGTCATCTCGACTGAAGCGCAGCGCAATGGAGAGATCTATTAATAAAATAACTGAAGATTAGATTTCTCGACTCCGTTGCACTCCGCTCGAAATGACGATTTTTGGAGATTTAATAAAATAAACTATCATCCATAGTTTTTCGCTTTAAGCTTTGGTCTTTACCCTTTCCGCTTAATCCCCATCAATATATCTTTTTGTAATCGGTTGATAAGAATCAATTCTTCTATCCCTTAAAAAAGGCCAATGTTTACGGAAGAAATCAGATTCTGATAAATCCAGTTCAACTACTTCAGTTTCCTCTAAATCGTGTGAAGCTAAATAAAGTAGTTTGCCTTGTCCGTTTGTGGCAAAACTTCCGCCCCAGAATTTCATGGCACCATCTTGCTCAAAACCTACGCGGTTTACACTCACTACAGGCACACCGTTTGCAACCGCATGTGAACGTTGGATCGTTTGCCAAGCATTGTATTGATCTTGATTGGTTTCTTCGTCTTGATCGGTAGCCCAGCCAATTGCAGTTGGATAAAACATGATATCTGCACCCATTAATGCTGTAATACGTGAAGCTTCGGGATACCATTGATCCCAACAGATCAGGATACCAATTTTAGCAAACTTGGTTTGAAAAACCTTGTAGCCTAAATCGCCAGGGGTGAAATAAAATTTTTCATAATAAGCCGGATCATCAGGAATATGCATTTTACGGTATTTACCTAAATATGAACCATCAGCATCTAAAACTGCAGTCGTATTGTGGTATAAACCTTCAGCACGTTTCTCAAACAAAGAAGCGATAATTACCACACCCAATTCTTTGGCTACCACTTGTAAAGCATCAGTAGATGGTCCTGGAATAGCTTCAGCTAAATTGAAATTGTCGTAATCTTCAACATCGCAAAAATATAAAGAAGTAAAAAGCTCTTGCAAACACACAATCTGTGCACCTTTTGCAGCTGCTTCCCTTACTTTAACAATCGCTTTATCTAAATTTTCTTGTTTATCTTTAGTACAACTCATTTGTACCAAGCCAACTTTTACTTTCTTCATGTTTTTTGAAATGAGTGAATGAGCGAATGATTAATTGAGTGGATGTTATTGTACTTTTAAACCACATGCACTCATTCAAAAATTCATTCATTCAAAATTAGGCTGCAAAGTTACTATTTTGTTTAAAATTAGAACGGCATAATAATGTAATTGTTTTTCAGAAAAGCAAAATGTAAGTGGAACCAGATGTTATATTTATAATACGAATTTGCCTTTTGTTCGATTAGTATTGCAAGCCCAATGATTGTTTTTGGTTACTTTGCCCAACGCGATCGTCATGCTGAATTTATTTCAGCATCTTTATATCATTAAGACCCTGAAATAAATTCAGGGTGACGTAACTGATAAAAAAACCTAGAAATATTCTACTAATTATCGATGGGATTACAACAAAAAGCCCCGATTCTCATCGAGGCTTTCGGTACTTTAAAACCAAATTAAGGGTTTATATTGTCTTTTTTAGGTTTTGCTTTTGTTTCTACAATTTCTGCAACTGCTACCACTTCTTTGCGTTGCGCTGGGTCCATCAGTTCCATCAACTTCAATCCCAACAGCCCATCCATTGCCGAACCACCGTGGTTACCTCCACTACCACCAATCAGTACATCAGGGATCAACTTCACATTACCCTTTGATAACTCTTCGGTAATTTTGTAACGGGTAAAGTTTTCGCCGCCCAAAGCTTTCACAGCAAGTTCGTAAGCTTCGGCAGTTGATTTACCTACCGCTAAGATTTTACCTGCTTCTGCATTACCGGTTAACGAAATCTGTTCAGCCTCTGCCGATGCCCTTAACTTTATCGCTTCCGAATCGGCCTGTGCCCTTGCTTTGGTTGCTTCTGCTTCGGCATGCGCCCTCATTTTAGTGGCTTCAGCCTCTGCCCCTACCGCGAGTTTTACACCAGCGGCATCACCTTCCGATTTTTTCACGGTTGCACTTGCGGTACGTTCGGCAATCTCTACACTTTGTTGTGCCTTCACAATATCTTTCTGCATATCGGCAATCGCGGTTTCTTTCTCCATCCCCTGCCGCGTTTCCTGTGCCTGTTTCTGGGTTTCGTAAGTAACCTTTTGTTCTTCTGCAATTTTACGGTCGGTTAAGGTTTTCATTAACGATTCTGGCGGAACAATGTCACCGATCAGCGTATCAACCGCATTCACGTTATATTCATCAAGTACTTTACGGATATGCTCTTTTGCCGATTCCTGACGCTCTTTACGGGTACTTAAGAAAGCAATCACATCACTTCCTTGTGCGGAGTTACGGAAATAGTTACCAATTGTGGGCTCTAAAACCTGCGAAACAAGATTCACCATATTCCCAAAACGTGCAATTACTTTAGGGGCTTCTGTAGTTGGTACGTGGATAATCTGTGCAACATCTAAATTAAAGGGGAAACCATCTTTAGAACGTACAGTAATGGTTGATAGGTTTTTATCCAGATTATGCGCTTCACTACGTGCCGATGCCCAGTTTAACACTAAATTGGTTGTTGGCACCAGCTCTACCTTCATAATGTATTTGTTAATTGGATATTTACCAGGACCAAGCGGCTCCAGCCAAACACCTTTTGAGCCTTTGCCAACAATATTACCATGTTTAAAATCGGCACCGGTTAAGTCATTTCCGTCTGTACCAATAAATGAGATTACAACACCAACATAACCGATTGCAATTTCTGTCATCGGAATTTCCTCTAATTGGATTGCCCATGGATTGAGGTTATAAGAACCCGCCAAAATTACCTGGGGCTGCAAACCACGGTTACCACCTTGTTTTATAAAGGCATCGAAATCCTGAAAGTTGTTGTGTCCATCAACAAGTTTGCCCGCAATCTGATTGGCCTCAATCGGTAAGCCATCTAAAGTGGTTACAATACCCACCATGCTTTCCTGGATGCGGATCATATCCGTAACAGAAACCTGAAACAACATCGTATTGATACGATAAGAGCCCGAGGTAATGTAAGAGGTTTGCCGGCCTCGCTGACCGCCATTGTCGAGAAACTTCACCGCATCCTGAAAATTATCAGATTCTACCCGCTGTCCGAGGATATTCCCTGTTGGGATTTCGGAACCATCCTTGGCCATAATGAGTCCGATTTTACCTTCGGGAATAATGGTAAACTGTTCCATTGTTACGCTGTACTGCCAAAACCACATCCCAAAATACAACCCTGGGGCTAAAGTTTTTCCCTGGAAACCGGCCTCTCCTTTAACCGCGATGATGCGGCCATCAGGCAGCTCCCGATCGGAACCAAAGAGCACGAATTTTTTGGTAATCAACCCGATCCTATCTTCAGGCACGATGACCATCCCGAATAAGAAACGTAAAATATATTTGTATAAAACTATGCACAACAGTGCCACCAAACCCCACCAGTAATTAGAAATGAGCGCTTCCATAATCTTTTATATTTTCTATTTTTTTAACCTGATAAACCATTTATCAAGCACGATATAGATATCAAACGCTGTGCTTTGTTACCATTTTTAACACTTATTTTTAAACTATTTTTTATTGATTTTAAGGCCTAAAAGATAACTCAGGATCAATCTAGAGCGAAATGTCATCTGCAGATGACATTTCACGGAATAGCCTAACTGAATGCTTATAAACCCTAAAAACTAGCCATTTAGTTTTACTGAGATAGTTGCAGAAATTTTAATTGTATAAATTACAATTAATCGAAAAAATGTGTCCTTTTTTAGACCTCTATAGTTGACCACAAAGGGATACACTATTTGGTCATGTTTTAGATTGCAAGAAAGAAAGATGAACAAAAATGAGCGCGCTCAGAAAAGAGCAGAACCTTAAACCGGATTGCACGAGTGCCTACGATTTTTATCGGGAAGAAGGAAAAGCGGGACTGGAACAAACCCGAAAGTACAGGAACCTACTTTTTAAATTATTTTAACCACAAAGACACGAAAATCACAATTGTTATACGCCAATTTCTTCTCTATATTCGCGTTGTAATTCGAATAAACATTTGGCGCAGAGGCAGCCATCATATAGTTCGGAGATGTATTGTACTTCGTTTATACTAAGTTGCACCACGCTGCACTGGCATTTAGTGTATGAATTTGCCTTACACTCAATGGTCCCATTACACCGCTCGCAAGGGATGATTTCGTGTTTGGCGCTATGTTTTAAGGTATTATTCATTTATTTACTGGCCATTAGTCACTCGTGTATGGTGCTTTAGAAACCTAATGAACCAATGGCTAATGAACTACTGAACCTACACAAAAGTATAAACAAAAAATAAGGTTTTGAGCGTTTGTCCAAAACCTTTACTTTATAATTGCTTTATCTTCATAATAACTCTAATAATTCATTATAAACCTCACTTGGCCTATTAGCATCTCTATTCAAGATAGTCCCATCTTTTCCAATTATTACATAGCGTGGAATGCCAAATATTTCAAACATAGCATTTGCTTCGTATACTTGTTGATCGTTAAGTAGGTAATGCTCACCTTCTATATTCAATTGATCTTTAGCTTCGAGCCATTTAGATTTTGTATCCTTATATCCTAGATAAACAAATACAACATCTTTATTTTTAAGCTTGTCTTTTAGCTTTGCAGCATTAGGCATTTCACTTCTACATGGAGCACACCAACTCGCCCAAAAATCTAAATAAACAATCTTTCCATTATATTTCTTCAAAATTTCATTTAAACTTTTAGCCTTGCTAATATTTTCCTTTGTTAAATTTTCCCTTTGTATAATATTTTTATTTCTAGCATCTTCAACTAACCGAAATAAGTTAGGATTATCAACACTTTTTTTAAACTCAAAAAAAATAGCATCATATAAACTATCTTTCTTTACATAAACAAAGTTCATCATCATCCGGGCTAATGCTACTGATTTAACCTGTTTACCAAACTTGGTTGTATTAATAAATTTCGCATACCTAACACCATCAATGGGATAAGTTAGATTATTAAATTTATTGTGCATATAATATTCTATCAGGTCATTATATTCAAGAGAGTTGAAGGTAGCATAGTCATCATCCTTAAGCTCTGCAGTTAACACGTTAAAAATGGCTGGATCAGTTGCCAGCTTTTGGGATTTGGCTTTATTGTAAGCCTGATTGTACGGGGAGTAATGATAATAAGTTTTTAACCACTGATAATAATTTTCACTCAATTTAGACGATTTCCGATATTGCTCCAAGACTGTTAAATCGTAATCGGCCATTTCTTTTTGAAATTTCAAATATGATTCTACGTCAAGTTTACCAATATTCAATTGCGCTTCATAAGGGAATTTTTTCAATCTTTTGTTGTAAGCATATCTGAAGTAGTTAAAATTGGCAGCATTATTTCCTGTGGCTTTTGTGTTCATTAGAAGACCAGTTTCTTTGCTATCTATAACCAGTTCGATATCCTCATTAGGGATCAGGTTAAAAACATCATAGGTATTACTATTTAATTCTATTAACCATTGAGAAATATCATTCACCGGTAATTCGATGTTAAATACGCCGTGATTTAGCTTTGCTTTATACCTTTTCTCAAGATTAATACCCGTAATTTGATCTCTGGAACTCCTAAGGAATGTGACGATACTATCTCTAGCATTTACTACTGTACCGCTAATTTTTAAGGTCTGAGAATACCCTACATAACTGTTGAATAACAGGATGAACATTAAAAAGATTTGTTTCATAGTCATTTTTCATCAAAATAATGCTTCTAAAATCAGAAAGCACATTTTTTAACTACTGTTAACAAAATTTAACGCTACTTAACAAAAAAGGTTTTGAGCGTTTGCCCAAAACCTTACGATATTATTAGATTCTTAAAAGTCCCCTTTAGGGGATTTAGGGGTTTATCCAGAGCAGCTGATACAGCCTTCTTCCATTGAACAAACTGGTCCGTCAACGATTTCTTCTGCAACCTGATCTTGTGTCATTTCAGCAGGGATAACCGCTTCAATTGCTTTACCACCTTGGTTCTCTACTGTAAATTTAACGGCCTGAGAAGCTGCTTGTGTACGCAAGTAATACATACCAGTTTTTAAACCTTTCTCCCATGCATAGAAGTGCATTGAAGTTAATTTTGAAGTATTTGGTGCGTTTACGAACAAGTTTAATGATTGCGATTGACAGATATATGCGCCACGATCAGCGGCCATATCGATGATATTACGCATCTTGATCTCCCAAACGGTTTTATACAATTCTTTAATGTAATCAGGAATTGACTCAATAGCCTGGATTGAACCGTTGGCCAATATGATCTGATTTTTCATATCGTTGTTCCATAAACCTAATGCTACTAAATCTTTCAATAAGTGTTTGTTTACCACTACAAACTCTCCACTTAATACACGGCGGGTGTAAATGTTAGAAGTATATGGCTCGAAACATTCGTTGTTACCTAAAATCTGAGAAGTAGATGCAGTTGGCATTGGTGCAACCAATAATGAGTTGTACACACCATCTTTAACTACTTTTTTGCGCAATGCATTCCAGTCCCAACGGCCGCTATCTGGTGTAACATTCCATAAATCGAACTGGAACTTGCCTTTTGATAATGGCGAACCTTTAAATGTTTGATAAGGACCATTTTTCACAGCCAAATCGTGCGAAGCCGTCATCGAAGCGAAATAGATCGTCTCGAAAATATCTTTATTTAAACGTTTAGCCTCATCACTTTCAAAAGGTAAACGCAATAAGATAAAAGCATCAGCCAAACCTTGTACACCTAAACCAACGGGACGATGGCGCATGTTTGAGTTTTCGGCTTCTGGTACCGGATAATAGTTATGATCGATGATTTTGTTCAGGTTTAAAGTAGCCTGATAAGTTACATCGTATAATTTTTGGTGATCAAAAGCACCGTTGATTACGAAACGAGGCAATGCCAATGAAGCTAAGTTACAAACCGCAACCTCATCTTTAGAAGTATACTCGATAATTTCGGTACACAAGTTAGAGCTTTTAATGGTACCTAAATTCTGTTGGTTAGATTTGCTGTTCGCTGCATCTTTAAACAACATGTAAGGCGTACCGGTTTCAATTTGCGAATCTAAAATGGCAAACCAAAGTTCTTGTGCTTTAATGGTTTTACGGCCACGACCTTCTGCTTCGTATTTAGCGTATAATTCTTCGAATTCCTTACCGAAACAATCTGCCAAACCTGGTGCTTCGTGCGGGCAGAATAATGTCCAATCGCCATTATCTTTAACACGTTGCATAAACAAATCGTTAATCCAAAGGGCATAGAACAAATCGCGCGCACGCATTTCTTCTTTACCGTGGTTTTTACGAAGATCTAAGAATTCGAAAACATCTGCATGCCAAGGTTCTAAATAAATAGCAAAGGCACCTTTCCGTTTACCTCCACCCTGATCTACGTAACGTGCAGTATCGTTAAATACACGTAACATTGGGATAATACCGTTACTTGTACCGTTTGTTCCACCAATGTACGATCCTGTTGCACGGATATTATGGATGCTTAAACCAATACCACCTGCACTTTGCGAAATTTTAGCCGTTTGTTTTAATGTATCGTAAATACCTTCGATACTATCATCCTGCATGGTTAACAAGAAACATGACGACATTTGAGGTTTTGGCGTAGCTGCGTTGAACAAAGTTGGTGTAGCATGTGTAAACCAACGCTCGCTCATTAAGTTATAGGTTTTGATTGCACTATCGATATCTTCTTTGTGGATACCGACAGAAACACGCATAAACAAATGTTGAGGGCGCTCTACAATCTGACCGTTAACTTTTAAAAGGTAAGATTTTTCCAACGTTTTAAAGCCGAAATAGTCGAAACCGAAATCGCGGTCGTAAATGATAGAACTATCTAAAATATCCTTGTTTTTTTCTATAATCTCATAAACATCATCAGCGATAAGCGGAGCTGCTTTCTGCGCTTTCGGGTCGAAATATTCGTACAACATTTTCATCGTACCCGAGAATGATTTAGTGGTGTTTTTATGTAGGTTGGAAACCGCAATACGCGATGCCAACAAAGCGTAATCAGGATGTTTGGTTGTTAACGAGGCAGCAGTTTCTGCAGCAAGGTTATCCAACTCAGATGTTGTTACACCATCGTATAAACCTTCGATAACCTTTTTGGCTACATCGATTGGATCTACCAGATCTGAATTTAAACTATAGCACAACTTTTGAATGCGGGCTGTGATTTTGTCAAATTGCACCGCTTCTTTGCGGCCATCTCTTTTTAGTACGAACATATTTTATGAGATTTAAGTTTTATTATTAAGCCGTGAGTATCAAGTATCAAGACCTAATCATCACTTTGTATTTTTGTTATTTATTTATTAGTATCGAGTAGCAGGTAACAAGTATCAAGATTAAAACCTTTTGTCCTCTACCTTAAAAGTCTTCATCTAAAGAAAACGCCTGTTTATTATTATCAGCAGAGGTTAATACACCACTTTTTTGATAATCGCCAACACGTTTCTCGAAGAAATTCGTTTTACCCTGCAATGAAATCATTTCCATAAAATCGAATGGATTGGTTGCATTGTAGATTTTTTTGTAACCCAGCTCCTGTAACCATCTATCGGCTACAAATTCGATATATTGACTCATTAATTTTGCATTCATACCGATTAGCGCAACTGGTAATGCATCAGTAATAAATTCCTTTTCAATTTCTACGGCATCGCTAATAATGCCATGAACTGCTTCTTCGCTTAATTTATTGCTCAACATGCTGTAAAGTAAACAAGCAAATTCGCAATGTGAACCCTCGTCTCTCGATATCAGCTCGTTACTGAAAGTTAACCCCGGCATTAAACCACGTTTCTTTAACCAGAAAATAGAGCAGAAACTTCCGCTGAAGAAAATACCTTCAACCGCAGCAAATGCCACTAAACGCTCAGCAAAAGTTCCGTTTTCGATCCAGCGTAAAGCCCATTCCGCTTTTCTTTTCACCGCAGGTACGGTATCAATGGCGTGGAACAAACGGTCTTTTTCTTCTGGATCCTTAATATAAGTATCGATTAACAGGGCGTAGGTTTCTGCATGGATATTTTCCATCATAATCTGGAAACCATAAAAACAACGTGCTTCTGGCAATTGAACCTCACTCATGAAGTTTACCGCAAGATTTTCGTTCACAATACCATCACTAGCAGAAAAGAAAGCAAGGATGTGCGAAATGAAATGCCTTTCGCCATCGTTTAAATTGTCCCAGTGTTTCTGGTCGTCAGAAAGATCAATCTCTTCTGCAGTCCAAAAACTAGCTTCGGTCTTTTTATACATTTCCCAGATTGCCGGATACTTAATCGGCAAAAGCACAAATCTATCTTTGTTTTCTTGTAGTAATAATTCCTGTTCCATACGCTGATGTTTTTAATTCTATTTTTTTAACAGAGCCGACAAAGGCACGCATCCATCAATTTTATATGATGATTGTAATGTCTTTTATCAAAACGCTGTTGTGAAAGTGCTAACCCTATTGCCTGACAAACAACTGAGTTTTTAGTTAGGGAAAATTTAAAATTGCAATCAGGTGATGTACGTATAAATTACTAAAAACTAAGCTTTTATATTTGTTTTCAAGCGCAAGAAGTTAAAGAACTTTGTTATAACAAATATATATACGGTGGCCCTTTTTTGTGAACCAAAGTTGTTAACACCCTGTTCAATTGCTGGGGAAAAACGATCAGTCGAATATCATTTTCAAGCGAAAAAAAAGCTAATCGTTTCTTTTCAAGGGCTTAGCAAACCAAAATGAGTGTTAATAACTTAAATTTGAGGGGTATAATTGGCACCAAATAGAGCCAAAAGGAGTATTACTCAACTGTATAACTGAGGCTTACTTTAGCTATGCCTTTACGGAAGATACCGATCTGTTTTGCAGCACGTTCAGACAGATCTATAGCTAATCTTTTAGAGAAAGGACCACGGTCATTTACCTTCACAACTACCGATTTTCCGTTGTCTGGATTGGTTACTGTAACCAGGGTGCCGAATGGCAATGTACGATGGGCAGCTGTTAGCTTTTTTGCCCGGTATTTGGCGCCACTGGTGGTGCGGCGGCCTTCGAATTTTCTGTGATAATAAGTGGCGAGAACTGTTTTTTTGATACTATCCGGTTCATTTGATGAATCAGAATCTTGTGCTTTACCTTGTAAAAACAGGAAACAAAAACTTAATAACAGCAGATACTTCATAGGCTAAAATTTTCTTTATCGAGCCTGCAAATATAAGCATTTAGTTTATAATCAATAATTTGTGGAAAAACAGCCTTATTTTGTGCATTAAAAAAGGCGTACAACTTATCGTCGTACGCCCTTACCTAACCCTACTATACCCACCTTATTTTTGATCTGGCACAAAATTCATTGAGATCGAATTTACGCAATGACGGGTGTCTTTATTGGTAAATCCTTCGCCCAAAAATACGTGGCCTAAATGCGCACCACAATTGGCGCAAACAATTTCTGTACGTGAGCCATCGGCATCAGGAATACGTTTTACAGCGCCTTTAATTTCGTCATCAAAAGCAGGCCAGCCGCAGTGTGCATCGAACTTACTTTCCGAACGGTATAAGGCCGCATTACAACGCTTACAGGTATAAGTTCCTTTATCCGTTGTATGTTCATATTTACCTGTACCAGGATATTCTGTACCTTTATTTACAATTACTCTTTCTTCTTCGGGTGTTAATGGATTCCAGTTCATTTTCTTTTTTGGTATGATTTGTTCTGTTTCCTTTGTTTGTTTTGCATCTTTCTTATCTTGCTTTTGGGCGCAAGCAGAAAGACCTGTTATTAAAACAACAGCAGAAACCAAAAATAGTTTATTTAACATCGTTTTCATACCTCAATATACGCTATAGATTCTGTTTTGGTTTGCAGGTTTAAGGGAATCATATTCTATTTACAGAATAATGATAATGTGTCTTTAGTTTGGAGTTGACAGTAGGGAGTTTTAGATGCTAAGATGCCATCATTCGAGAGATCGCTGGTTTGCCATGGAAGATTCGGAAGTTTTTTGAATTTATCATGCGTCGAAAGTTTTTTTGCCACGGAAGCACAGAAGACACGGAAAATGATTTAAAAAACAACACGTCTTATTTCTAGAGTGGCCTTGCCGAAGTTCAATACTAAGCCAACGCTACATGCTGAGCATTTCAAGTAGTTTATAGTTTGAGCCAAATCTTCATTCGCTATTCCACTTTTTGATTTTATTTCCAAAACTACAGTATCAAAAACTACAAAATCAGCATAAAAGCTATGCGGAAGCAAAACATCTTTATAGTAAACAGGATAATGTTTTTCTCTCTCATAAAAGTATCCGCGGCTTTCAAATTCGATACAAAGCGCATCCTTATAAACGATCTCAAGAAAACCACAACCCAAATCCTTATGAACTTCAATTGCAGCATTAATAATTAAATCAGTTTCATTTTTATAGGAAGATTACCTTGTTTTATTTGATAATCCATAAATGAAAATTTTAACTAAGCTAGTTAATTTCTTGATTTTTTCCCTTTTTATTTCCGTGCTTCTGTGTTTCCGTGGCAACTAATCTACCGCTTCGTTTTTTTTCTCCTATGTTTCGATGGCAACCTGACCAAACAAAAAAGCGCCCCGAACCTAATCGAAACGCTTTCTATAAAGAGATCTTTAAATCTTATTTTGCTAATTCTTCTGCCATTGCAGCACCGATTTCAGCAGGGCTTTCTACTACACGAATACCACACTCACGCATGATTTTCATTTTAGCAGCTGCAGTATCATCAGCACCGCCAACAATAGCACCAGCATGGCCCATTCTACGTCCGGGAGGCGCAGTTTGACCAGCGATGAAACCAACAACTGGTTTAGTACCATGTTCTTTGATCCAACGGGCAGCTTCTGCTTCCATTCCACCACCAATTTCACCAATCATGATGATACCATGTGTCTCAGGATCGTTCATTAATAATTTAACTGCTTCTACAGTAGGTGTGCCAATAATTGGGTCACCACCGATACCGATAGCCGTTGTAATACCTAAACCAGCTTTAACAACCTGATCTACAGCTTCGTAAGTTAAAGTTCCTGATTTAGAAACCACACCTACATGACCTTTTTTGAAGATAAATCCTGGCATGATACCAATTTTAGCTTCGTCAGCAGTAATTACACCCGGGCAGTTAGGGCCGATAAGTGTAACATCACGGTCAGCAATATATTCTTTAACCTGAATCATATCCTTAGTTGGGATACCCTCAGTAATACAAACAATAACTTTAATACCGCCTTCGGCAGCTTCCATAATTGCATCAGCAGCAAAAGCTGGCGGCACAAAAATGATAGATACATTTGCACCCGTTTTATCAACGGCATCTTTAACAGTATTAAAAACAGGCTTTTCTAAATGCAATTGCCCACCTTTGCCAGGCGTTACACCACCAACTACGTTTGTACCATAGGCCAGCATCTGCTCAGCGTGGTAAGTTCCTTCGTTTCCGGTAAAACCCTGAACGATAACCTTAGAATCTTTATTTACTAAAACGCTCATGTATCAATATTTTTTTTGTGCAAAGCTAATATTATTGAACTGGAATTCAAATCTAAAACCATATTATTTAGTCCGTTTTTTCAGGAAAATGTAAGGAAATGGTTTATGGCACCTGTAGCCCGTCATAGGCTTTATTCAGAAGTAAAGTTGAGACTGCCTTTAGCGCTTAGGTATAAAAAATAAATCCTTTTTGTGCTACATCAGAAGCAAGCCTTTCGATTATAAACCTGACAGGAACGGGCATCCCGATTTAAGCACTGTCTGTTTTGTCTTTTATTGTGTGCTTGCTTGTTTCACAGGTTTCATCGGGATAAAGTGGATGGCAGGGCTTCACTTGCCAAGAACCACAAACCACTCGTTTTCAAATCGAACATGTTAATGTTTAGGGTTAGGAAATGAACAGTTCAGTTCTTTTGGAGGGCTGCACTCCCGCTCTCCGTTACTTCTGGTGAAGAACCAGAACCACTTCGATCTGGTTTAGTAACAAAGTGCTGGTGCTTGTCGCAACATCCATGCAAAACGCCTAAATTTACGCTTGAAGACCAAATAATAAAACTATATCATGAAGAAATTAATCCCAATTGTAACCGTTTTTGCTGCAATTTTTATTTCAGTTAAGGTTAACGCCCAAAGTACCGATACTAGTAAATATATCCTTCAAAACGATATTGAAGTAGCCAAAGAGGAACCTGGTACGCATAGCGGCGGAGGCAAAACCATCGGCTTTAACTTTTTTAGTGAGGCCAAAAGCCTGAAAACGGTATTTAAAAAAAGGACTTTGAAATCAGGCTCCTCCATAGGATACCATTTGCAAAAGGAAGATGAAATTTATTATGTGATCAGCGGAAACGGAACCATGCAGATGAATGGAAAAACTTTTGCGGTTAAACCTGGTGATGCCATTTTAACCCGCCCAGGTAGTTCGCATGGCATTGCCCCAAAAGCCGGTAATGATTTGACTATTCTGATTGTTTACGAGAAGAAATGATGAAATTCGGATTGTAGGGAGATGATACAGTTTGATTATTGCAATATTTTCATCCCCCTGCCCCCTTCGAAGGGGGATGTTGAATACTACAAGTACAGCATACGTAACCAAAAATGGAATTAGAAAAACATTATACCAATAGAACGGGCTGGCTAAGGGCAGCAGTGCTTGGTGCCAACGACGGCATAATTTCTACAGCCAGTTTAGTTATTGGTATTGCCGCAGCGAGCGACACCAGAAGTCCGATTGTATTGGCGGCACTAGCGGGGCTGGTTGCCGGAGCATTATCCATGGCAGCTGGAGAATATGTTTCGGTAAGTTCTCAGTCCGACATTGAAAAAGCAGATCTTGCACGCGAGAAAATAGAACTCGAAACGATGCCCGAATTGGAACTGAAAGAACTCGCTAAGATATATGTTGCGCAGGGGCTTGATGAAGATTTGGCCATGCAGGTAGCCATAAAATTAACCGAGAAAGATGCCTTAGGCACACATGCCAGAGATGAACTGGGTATTAACGAAATTACACAGCCCAAACCGCTTCAAGCTGCTTTTGCATCTGGAGCCTCCTTTATCAGTGGCGGTATTTTACCTTTTTTAGTTGCTTTTCTTGCCCCAATAAAATCGATGGTGTTTTACCAATACGGTTTCGCTATTGTGTTCCTGGCCTTATCAGGTGCAATTGCAGCAAAGGCAGGAGGCTCCAATATGGTTAAAGGGATATTACGGATTTGTTTCTGGGGAACGGTTGCCATGGCAGTAACTGCTTTGGCTGGGTATATTTTTGAGGCTAAAACGGGTTAATTAGTAGGCAGTTTACAGTTCTCAGTTGACGGTTCTATAGGTGCAAAATCTGCGAACATCCGTGTAATCTGTGAGAACCATTTAAGCATATTTATTCGCACTGGTTTTAGATGATAAACGCAGAACGTAGCTTGGCTTTTCCCGTATCATAATCCTAAAAACGAAAAGCCGGGCCAACTTTAATCATTGATCCGGCTTTGCTTTACTATTTATTTGACTAAAGACTTTTGGCTTCAGACTTAGGCTTTTCTACCTTTGGTTTTGGTTCCGTTTTCCAGGCTTTTACCCATTCTGCCTGTGCAGCTTCGTCATGAAAGGTCCATGCTACGAAACGGCTTATTTTTTGTCCTTGGCTCATTTGAACGGTGGTTACCTCAAAAGCATTTGCTTTAACCAATGCGCTGTAGATACTTTTTAAGTTAGCACTTTTTGATACCAATGAGGTAAACCATAACACCTGATTTTTGATCTGCTCGCTCTGGATAATCATCTGTTCTACAAAGGCACGTTCACCGCCTGGGCACCAAAGTTCAGCCTTGTTACCACCAAAGTTTAATACGTGTTTTACTTCCTTTTCATTTCCGCCCAGGTTACGCCATTTCTGACGGGTACCTTGCTCGGCTTCTTTTAAGGAAGCATGAAACGGTGGGTTACAAACCACGGCATCGAAACGCTCTTTACCACCTACAATGCCTCTGAAAATACCCATTTTTGAAGATTGCTGACGGATTTCTACTGCCCCTTGTAAGGGTTTATTCGCTTCGATGATGCGCTTAGCCGAATCGACCGAAAGTGGATCGATCTCAGAACCTACGAAACTCCAGCCATATTCCTGGTGGCCAATAATCGGGTAGATACAGTTTGCACCTACACCAATATCCAATACATTAATATTAGCTCCTTTAGGGTTTTTACCTTTATTGCTTGACCCTAATAAATCGGCAACATAGTGAATATAATCGGCCCGGCCCGGAATAGGCGGACAAAGAAAATCCTGAGGAATGTCCCATTGTGAAATGTTATAAAAATATTTCAACAATGCTCTATTAAGTGCTTTAACGGCGCTTTGATCTGCAAAATCGATAGAATCATCATTGTGTTCGTTTTTAAAAACGAAACGTTTTAATTCTTTTGAGGTTGCAATAAGTTGTTTGAAATTGTAACGCGAACGGTGTTTGTTGCGTGGGTGTAACTCGCTTTTTTCTTTGCGGTTATTTTGTTCTTCTTGAGCCAATGTGCTATGGATTAATTAAACAAGCTGTGTGCATGTTTCTAACACAAAGGTACATAAAAAAGGTTGAAGGTGTAAAGGTTGAGGGTAGAAGGCTTTTAGAAGTGTTCATCATGCTGAATTTATTTCAGCATCTTTCCTGCTATTAAGACCCTGATCCCGATGAATCTGGACAGGGTGACGCTTCGAGAGGATAGCTCCAAACTACACCTCCTCTGCTTTTTCTATCATTGCAGGTTGAATTGCTTTCTGATACTTTGCCTCATCAAACTGGTTTTCACTTTTAGCAATTACTATGGTAGCCACGCCGTTTCCGATTACATTGGTTATGGCCCTTGCTTCGCTCATAAAACGGTCTACACCAATTAATATGGAGATATGTTCTATCGGCATAATTTTCAAAGCGGTTAAGGTTGATACCAAAACAATAAAGCCGCTCCCCGTTACCCCAGCTGCACCTTTAGAAGTAACCATAAGCACGCCTAAAACTGTAATCTGTTGACCTAAGGATAAATCGACATGAAAAACCTGACAAAGAAATATAACGGCCATGGCCAGGTAAATTGCAGTTCCATCAAGATTAAAAGAATAGCCGGTAGGAATAACCAAACCAACAACTGATTTATCGCAGCCGATGGCTTCCATTTTCTGCATCATGCTTGGCAAGGCCGATTCGGAAGAAGAAGTACCCAGTACAATTAAAATTTCCTGTCGGATATATTTCAGGTAAGCCCACAAGCTAAAGTTATAGTAGCGGCAAATTCCGTTTAAAACAATAAAAATGAATAGGATGCAGGTTAAATAAACCGAACCCATTAGTTTGGCCATGCCCACTAAACTTTCCAAACCATGCGTACCGATGCTAAAAGCCATCCCGCCGAAAGCACCAATTGGCGCTAAACGCATAATCACCTTCATAATTTTGAAGAGTACTTTCGATATTTTATCGAAGGCATTTAAAACGCTTGTTCCCTCTCCGCCCAATTTATTCAGCCCATAACCAAAAAGAATGGCAAACAGCAAAATCTGTAAAATGTTTCCCTCAGCAAAAGCAGCAATCACATTATGAGGGATAATATGCAGAAAGAATTCTGCCCAGTTCATATCTTTTGCCTGCTCGGCATAACCAACAATTTTTGTAGCATCGCTAGCCTTAGTGATCATCCCGACACCCGGCTTTAAAACATTGGCCACCAATAAACCAATTGCAATAGCTACGGTACTTACAATTTCGAAATACAATAATGCTTTGCCTCCTACTCGGCCTACTTTTTTCATATCGCCCATGTGAGCAATACCTAAAACAATGGTAAAGAATATAATTGGTGCGATTAACATGCTAATCAGGTTGATAAAACCCTGACTGATCAATTTAGCGGTAGGCGCAAAACCTGGGAAGAAAATCCCAACATTGATCCCTATTATGATGGCAAGAATAACCTGAAAGGTTAAATTGGAGAATACTTTTTTTACAAATTCTATAAGTGTCATCTTTATTTTTTTAGGTGTTTTGGCTTGCTATGGAATATTGAACAGCGTAATCTTAAAATAATTTTATTTATAAATACTCACTTCAATTCTACCGTCGGCAGTAATTGCACCTCTATACATTCCCTCGGTATTAAAGGGCATAGTCATATTTCCTTTTTTATCTAAAGCAATTAAACCACCGTCGCCACCCATTTTGCCTACTTTATCTAAAGCAATTTTTGATGCCTCTGCAACAGATAAGCCCTTATATTCCATTAAATCGGAAATCGTTTTGGCCACCACATTACGGATATAAAACTCTCCCCAACCGGTACAGGAAATACCGGCTGTTTCATTATTGCAGTAAGTACCTGCCCCTATAATCGGCGCATCACCCACACGTCCGTATTTTTTGTTCGTCATACCACCGGTTGAAGTTCCCGCTGCCAGGTTTCCAGCCTGATCTAAAGCCACGCAGCCCACTGTACCAAATTTATAATCGTGATTTTTAACACCAAATAATTCCGATTTTTTACTTCCATGATCTAACACTGCTTTGGTAGAATCTTCTTTAATGGCCTGTTGTAAGCCATCCCAACGTTCCTTGGTCCAGAAATATTTAGGATTAACGATTTCCAATCCGACTTCTTTTGCAAACTGATCGGCACCTGCGCCAACCATCATTACATGTTCGGATTTTTCCATCACTGCTCTGGCTGCAGAAATTGGATTTTTTATGGTAGTCACTCCAGCAACGGATCCCGCCATTAAGGTTTTTCCATCCATTATTGCGGCGTCGAGCTCATTTCTGCCATCATGTGTAAAAACAGCACCTTTGCCAGCATTAAAATGTGGATCGTTTTCTAAAACATGAATGGTTGCTTCAACGGCATCGAGGCTCGATTTACCTGCTTTAATTTCTGCGTAACCTGCATTTAGTGCTTTTGTTAAGGCAGCGATATAAGCAGCCTCTTTTTCGGGACTCATGTTCTTTTTGAGAATGGTGCCGGCACCACCGTGAATCACCATTACGTATTTTTTCTGCTGTGCAGAAACCTGCAAGGCTAAAGCCGAAAACAAGAACAAGGCAAGTAATTTTAACCGTTTCATCTTCCTATTGGGTTTAAGAAGCCGTTAAATTAAGAAAATCCTTGAGAATAAATACGTTTAAACTTTAGCTATCCCTTTTGACGAGAACTGCAGATCGTAAAGCTTTTTATAGTAGCCATTTAATTTTAACAGCTGTTGATGTGTTCCTTTTTCTTTAATCTCCCCCTTATCAAGCACAATAATCTGATCGGCCTTTTGAATGGTAGACAATCGGTGAGCAATTACAATCGAAGTTCTACCTTCCATTAAATTATCAATAGCCTTCTGGATCAATAATTCTGTTTCGGTATCAACTGATGAGGTAGCCTCATCTAAAACCAAAATAGCAGGATTATGTACAAGCGCACGGATAAACGAAATCAACTGCGCCTGACCAGCGGAGAGCGTAGCACCTCTTTCCATCACATTATATTGATAGCCACCCGGTAAACGTTCTATAAAGTCGTGAGCACCAACTTTTTTGGCAGCATTCACCACTTCTTCGATGGTAATTTGAGGGTTATTTAGTGTAATGTTGTTTAAAATAGTATCCGAAAACAAGAAAACATCCTGAAGTACAGTAGCAATATTGCTTCTTAAGTAATCCAGATCAAAATCTTCGATATGAATGCTATCTACGGTGATATCTCCCTTTTTCACTTCGTAAAAACGGTTCAGGATATTAATTGTGGAAGATTTACCAGCACCCGTTGCCCCTACCAAGGCCACCGTTTCGCCAGCCTTCACTTCAAATGTAAGGTCTTTCAACACGTAGTTCTCGTCGTTATAGGCAAACCATACCTTTTCGAATTTAATATCCCCGTCTAATTTGGCTGGCTTTTGCGTCCCCGTATTTGGAGTAGTTTCATCAGTATCTAAAACTTTAAAAACACGTTCGGCACCCACCATTCCCATCTGCAGCGTATTAAACTTATCGGCCAGCTGACGGATCGGTGTAAAAACCATACCCAGGTACATAATAAACTGTGTAATGGTTCCGGGTGTTACATCTAATGGTTTAGAAAGAATACTTTTTGCGCCATACCATACCAACAAACCTAAGGACATGGCCGAGATTAACTCCACCACCGGAAAAAAGATAGAATAATACCAATTAGAACGGATATTAGCATCGCGATAGCGCTTGTTAATAGCATAGAATTTTCTGTATTCCTGTTTCTCCCTGGCAAAATACTGCACAATAGAAACGCCTGTAATGTGTTCCTGTAAAAAAGTGTTCAGGTTAGAAACCTCATTCCTGATTTCCTGAAAAGCCACCTTAATTGCTTTCTGGAATTTCCGGGTAGCAATAATCAACAATGGAATGGGTAAAAGCACCACTAAACTCAATTGCCAATCGGTATATAACATTACGCACACAATCACCACCACCTGCAAACTATCGCCTATCATCGAGATTAAACCTTCTGAAAAGATATCGGCAATGGTTTCCAAATCTGAAACCGTTCTGGTTATCAATTGTCCGATGGGTGTTTTATCGAAGAATTTTAGACGGAGCTTTGTAATGTGGTTAAAAACGTTGATCCGAAGATCGCGGATAACCGATTGGCCTAATGTATTGGTTAAAAGCGTATGGTTATATTGAATCAAAGTCTGCAAAATCAACATAAAAACCATCAGCATAGTCATATTCACCAGGCCAGAATAATTGCCTGTTAAAATATAATGATCGAGTGTATATTTAATTAAAAACGGACGTACGGGAGAAATGGCTGCAAGCAGAATGGTTAAAATAACCGACCATACAAAAACGGCACGGTAAGGCTTTACGTATTGAAAAATACGTTTCAGTAATCCGGTGTTGTATACGTCTCCTGTAACTGCCATTTTGTTTAATTTTGAATGAGAGAATTTCGAATGATTGAATGCTAGAGATACTTTTTCATTCTCTCACTCAATCCTGCTCTCATTCAATCATTTATATAATCGTATTCTATCTTCACTAAATACAAACCACAGGCAGGTACCGATTGCCCGGCTTTACTGCGGTTTTTACTTTCTATTATTGCCTCAAAATCTGCTAAATTTATTTCTTTTTTACCGATCTGTACCAATGTACCCATAATGGCCCTCACCATGTTACGTAAAAAACGGTCGGCCTGAATGGTAAAAACCAATCCATCTTCCTGTTGTTCGAAAACGGCTTTGCTTATTTTACAGTTATTGGTAAAAGTTTGCGTGTTCGATTTACTAAAACACGAAAAATCGGTATAATTTAATAACAGTGCCGCTGCATTGTTCATCGCTTCTACATCCAGTTTATCTTTAACCAACCACGATCGGTTAAGTTTGAAAGGATCTTTCTCGAAGTGAAGGTAATATTTATAAGCGCGGGCAGTGGCATCAAAGCGGGCATGGGCATCATGATGTACCGGTATAATCCGTTTTGCTGCAATTTGATAAGGCAGCATGGCATTGATACCGGTTACCGCACTTAAAACCTTTGCCTCTTCTACACCTTCAACATCAAAATGCGCATAAAAATCAGTAGCATGCACGCCTGCATCGGTTCTCCCACAGCCTAGAGTTTCGATTGGTTGCCGAAAAAAAACAGACATAGCTTTATCCAACAATTCCTGAACGGTGATTGCATTAGGTTGTGTTTGCCAGCCATGGTATAAGCTGCCATCATAAGCCAATTGGATGAAATACCTTTTTTTACTCAAAGCGATGCAAAAATACTTTTTTCCTTTTATTTAGAAGGAAAGCGCTCTACATTTATTAATAAGTAACCCTTATTAGGGCTTAGCTGTATTTTTCTCGTCAAACTGCCACTTATTATCGTAAAAACCTGCCAGCTTAATGCCTTTACTTCCTTCTTTAGGCAGCTCAGATGAAAAAATCATAAAATCAGGGAAACCGCTACCGCCGGCAAAATATTGGTTGGCATAAGCCGCTTTCATTCCCGTTACTCCAGTGCTGGCCACCACGCCAATCAATAGTTTATTGTCCTGTTGAGGCCAAATGTAATATGCGGCTAAATTATCGCCTTTCCATACATGTTGCCCCGTAGTTACCTGTGTGTTGTTTACCTGTATAGGGCAATGGTTAAGTAATTTTTTCCAGGCTGTATTATTTTCGGAATTTCCGTACAAAATAATATTACGCCCCTGGTATTTTGATGCCAAAAATTCTTTGTCCATAATGATTTCAATAGCTCCATTCCCACGGTAATACCAACTTTCGGCATCGTACTTGGCTTTATTTAAATTAGCCAGATTGGCTTCGGCAGAACCGTTTGTTCCTACCACAAAAATCATTTTATAATTAAAAGCTTCTTTAAAAGTGCCATATCTCGATGGGTTTTTATCTCTTTGATCAATTTTGGTGATGATTTGCCACGCACCGTTATTTTTCTCTAAAAACAGGGTATCGTTAATGCTTTGTGTGGTATAATTAATAACCGCTAAGCTATCTAAAGTAATTTTTACGGGTGTTTTTGTAGCAAAATCTGTTAAAGCCAATTTTAAAAGCGCAACGTTCTCGGTTTTTCCAACAATGGTTGATAGCTTCCTGTCTCTTGTTAAAATGATGCGACTATATTGTAAAGGCTGCATTTGCTGATAAATAGTAGCCCAGCGATAAGTAGATGAAATCCCTGGACTAGACGTGGTAAAATCAATTCGGTTTACAGCAGAATCGGCAGCAATAGTATGCCACTTAAAAAAACTAAAAATAGGCGGCCAGTCTACACTTTGATCACCGAACCAGTGCTCACCGCCCGGGTATTCGTAATAACTAAAATCTGCATGAAAACCAGCAAGTAATTTCTTCATTTGCCTTGCATAACTAACAGGCACTACCCTATCTGCATCACCATGCAAAATATAAACACCTAAAGGTGTATAATTAGTCACTAATTTCGGAACATCGCTTTGATTACCAGATCTTAACAACATCCTTTCGACCTTATTTTTACTGCTATCAGGGATTTTCCCATCGGCAGAACCATAATCCTTAAGCGAAGCATAACCTGCGGCAGGTGCAATAGCAGCCCATTTATCGGGATAAGTGGCGCCTAAAAACCAGGTACCATGTCCGCCCATAGAATGGCCGGTGAGATAAATCTGTTTATCGTTTGGTTTAAACTGATCCTTTGCTAGCGCCAGCACTTCTAAAGCATCCTGTCTACCCCAATCTTCCCAATTAAAACCACGCGGCCTGCGGTTAGTGGCTGCAACTACCGTTCCCCAATCTTTAGATTTATAGGCTTTAGCCTGACCAATAGCCTCTACACCGGCGCCGTGGACCGACAGAAATAATGCGGAATTTGGTTTCCATCCGTTAAGTTGTGGGGTAACTGCGAAATACTGCAAGCTGCCATCAATCTTACTGATAAAAGTCTGTTTATAGCTTGATGTATTCGCTAAAGCTTCAATTACAATCGTTTTCTGATCTACATTTGTTTTGTTCTGTAAGAGTTGTATTTCGAGGTTATAATTACCTGGTGTGGTTATGGCACTTGCATCTAATTCAAAAATTACCTTCCTCATGCTCAGTTTGGCGATGCGCGACACGGCCACTTGCTGGTTTTTACCATTTAAAACGGTTTTGATATGCAAATTGTTAACATCTTTCAAAGAAGAATTACTTACCGTTAATGCTCCTTTTAGTACACCATTTGCCTGATTGATTACAATGCCCGGTAAAGTAACGTCGTCTGTATAGATGATTAGCTTTTTAGCGTTAATAATCATCATTGGCAATATGCTGGCACCTCTTACAAAAAGTTCGTTTACACCTTTTTTTAATTGAACCGGAATATTCATATAAGCCGATGCATAAGGATCACCCATATGTGGGATGCCATTGAAAAACAAACTATTACCTCCAATTACATTTAAAATTGCGGTTTGTTCTTTTGGGGAAGTGTAAGTAATGTAGATATAATCAGAACCTCGATCTATGCTACCTGGATTCAGAAAGGGATTATTTGTGGTCTGAAAAGATCTCCTCGAGAACGCGCTAAAACGACCATTTGCATCTGCTTTAATTGCTTTCCACAATACTTTTTGGCCATCTTTACCTACTGAAAATGCGCCATTTTCGGTGGGCCTTTGTAATTTTCCATTCGCCATTTGCCAGGCCAGTAAATCGGTATAAACAGCTTCGCGGCCATAACGGCTACCACTGGCTACCGTTAATGCCTGCTCAAACTTAAGGGTATCTTGGGCAAAGGTGTTTGTTGCAGCAAGTAAGAGAACTAGAAAAAGTAAGTTTTTTAGCATAAATCGTTTTATTGGTATAGTTTATCAAAGTTAATCGACTTAAAAGACTGCTACCGTAGAACAGTTGGATGTAATACCTTTTTTACCTAAAGCGATATTTAAATATCTTTTCCTTTTATTTAGGTGGTATTGTACTGTAAAAACATTAAATATTCATAAAAAATAATAATTTTATAGCCTCTCAGTACTAAAAATCTAAAAAGCGCTATGAAAATTAACAACACTATTATTTTACTTATTTTTTCTTTTACAGTTATCGCCTGTGTTGGGCCAAAGTCTGTTTCAAAAAAAGGAAAACAGAGCAACCAATTTTCACTGGCAAAGGCCGACAGCGTAAGGAATTATTTATCTGCTATATCAAACAAGTCAATAAAAGACACCGTGATCATTAAATACGATTTTAATTATGATGGCTGCTGGAACGCCCTTGATCAGCAGACAGACAACTACATCGCCAAAGTTATCATATCTACAAATGATTTGATCTCTAAATATAAAATTGCACACCCAGGCACCTCGGTATATCAAATTAAGGAAAGCGGCAAAAACTTTAACAAACTTATACTTTGGAATAACAAAATTCTTAACGACGGCGGTTATTTAAGAAAAAATATCTTTACAAAAAGAGTCACCTGCGGAATATCGTTAAAATTATATCCCGATGGCACCTATAAATTCTTTTACGGCGATTCGCACTTCTTGGTATTGCAGTCAGATAAAAAATAGATATCATTTTCATTCAGACTAAACCCTGATTGCATGCAAAAGCAATTTTAATTAAGTTTGCTTTAAATATTAAATTAACATGATACAAAGAATACAATCGATCTGGTTTTTTTTAGCAGCATTAACTTTAGTTTTAATGTTGTTTTTACCAATCGCAACCAAAGTAAGCAATGAAACAGAGGTTGCAATATATACAACAGGCCTACGTGAAACCTTTATTGGAAAATCTGGAAGTGGGTTCAAGGTGGCATTTTATCTACCTTTACTAATCACCAATATCGCAGTTGCATTTATTTGTTTAATGAATATCTTCAACTATAAAAAAAGAAGTTTTCAAAAACGCATTGCCATTGTTTTGATCATACTAATTGGAGGTTTTGCTTTTTGGTGCAGCGTTTATGCTAAAAAATTGCCTGGCGGTATTGAAGGTGCCAGTTTTGGTGTCGGGGCATATTTGCCTGCCTTAGCCATTTTATTCGTTGTATTGGCTATCTTTGGCATTAATAAAGATGAAAGATTAATCCGCTCGGCCGAAAGGTTAAGATAATTCGCTTATGACTTACAGAAATACATTTACCGTTCTTTTTATCTGTTTACTCTTTTCATGCAAAAAAGGTGGAGTCAAATCTGAAATAAATTTCCCATTAATGCTACAAACAGAAAATCTGGTTAAAAAATCAGAAACACGTTTATTTACGGCGAACGGTGAAATAAAAGATCAAAATATAATTAAGCAGTTTATTAAAAACGAAAGCAGCTTTATTGTGCCAGATCACTATGTTACAGATGGTAGCAGTCTGATTTTTTCAACTAACGATGTGGCAACAATTGGCGAAAATGTAAACTATTCGGTAGTAAAAGACGGAGATTTAATTTTGTTCTACTCTCCAAAAACCGTATTAACCAACAATCAACTCATTGATCAGATTTTTAAATATCGGGCTCCAATAACTCCTATCACAACTCAGAATGGATACAACTTTATTACACAGGAAGTAAGGGTTGCCCGTGGGGATTATGATAAATTTTCATTTTCGAGAACAGTTTTTTTGCTAAAACGCGGCGACACTTCAAAACAATCGGGGATTGCATTTAACGATATTGCGGATGATATAGTTTCCAAATTGACAGCTCAGGATACCCTGGCCTATTTAGAAACCGCACTGATTATGGCCCGTTAACAGCTCCTAAAACAAAATAGTTTGTTAAAGCTATTATCTAATATTAATTTTAAATATTTTTTGGCACTAATCTGCTTTGCAAACATTTTCAACTTTAAAAGTAGAAGCGCTCAGAAGAGGATTACAATGCTGATCATTATTACTAATTGCCGGTTTTGCATTTTGGTGTAACTTTTATGCCGGCCTCGCTATTTTATTTTTGATTCTTGCCATCTTCGGCATTAACAAGGATGAAAGATTGATACGCTTTGCAGAAAGGTTGCGCTAATTCTTTAATTTTAACAGAAAATTACCTCTCTCTATGCAGATTAAAATAAATCATGCGGTTAACTATATCTGTTCCGTGGTTTTGCTTTGCGGAATCTTATCATGCAACAAAAGCATCCATACTTTTGGAAAAACCAAAATCGAAAAAAGTATTGATTCTATTTACCTTAAACAGAGAATAGCCGAAATAAAAGGTATAAATACCGATGTTTTTACGAAAGGATCATTCAAAGGCGCTGGTGGTACACCAATTGTATACCGTTTATTAAAACCAAAAAGTACAAACAGAAAGCTTCCACTGGTAATTGTATTTCATGGATCAAACGCAGTTGGAAACGACAATAGCAGCCAGTTGGGTATTTTGGCAAAACTATTTGCTACGGATGAAATACAGGCGAAATACCCAGCTTTTGTTTTGGCACCCCAGTTCCCTTCGCGATCATCAAATTACGTGATGGACCAAAACAGAAATGTACTTACCTCTACACCACAGCCGTGTTTAACAACCGCATTACAGCTGATTGATAGCTTAAAAAGCAATTTAAATATTGATGAGAAAAGGATTTACCTCATCGGTTTTTCGATGGGGGCTTCTTCGGTGATCAATGCGCTATCGTTAAAACCCGATTTATTCGCTGCAGGTATAAGCATTTCAGGAATACCACAATTCAACAAAATAAAAACACTCACGAACATTCCAATTTGGTTGATCCACGGAAATATGGATACTGAAAACCCTTTTAATAGTGATGAAAAGTTTTTTGAAGAGGTAAAATACAACAACAGAACCAGGTTTTGGGAATTTGACAACCTGGCCCACAACGATATTTTCGCTCCCGCAATTTTAACTGACGAACTGCCCCATTGGCTGTTTAAACACAAACGTAAATAATTGCATCCCCCCAGCAACCTAAACCCGGTTGACGTGAAAATCCTTTTTAAAACCCGAAAGGTTTGAAAAAGATTGAAACATAAAACGGGACTGAGGTAACCTAAGCCCAACTGCGGCCGCTTTTCAAACAAAAAACACATGTCCTGTTGCAATCACGACCTCAATTTAAATCTTCTACACCCTACCTTTTCCATCCTCCATCTTACATCTACTGTTACTTCCTTATTTTCAAATATTTAGCTTAAAAAACTATTTACTTGATTATCTGTGAAATACGAAATATTAACCTTACCTTTGCGGCTCAATTAAAAATAAAAAGACGAATGACAAACCCATTTCAATTATTGGGGATAAGTGATGACGTCGTTAATGCCGTAAAGGATCTTGGATTTGAAACTCCAACACCTATTCAGGAGCAAAGTATTCCTGTACTGTTAGAAGGCACTAATGATTTTGTTGGTTTGGCCCAAACAGGAACAGGAAAAACAGCCGCATTTGGTTTGCCGCTGTTAGAACTAATCGATTTTAAAGTTAATAAACCACAGGCATTGATTTTATGCCCTACCCGTGAATTATGCTTGCAAATCGCTAACGACCTTAAAAACTTTTCTAAAAACGTTGCTAATGCCCACGTTGTTGCCGTTTACGGTGGTGCGAACATTATGCAACAACTACGCGAAATACGCCAAGGCGTTCAGATCGTAGTGGCCACGCCCGGCCGTATGTTGGACATCATTGGCCGTAAAGCCATTGATTTTTCTTCAGTTAAATATGTTGTGCTTGATGAAGCTGACGAGATGTTGAACATGGGTTTCCAGGACGACATCAACGACATTTTATCAACTACTCCTGATGACAAAAAAACCTGGTTATTCTCGGCTACCATGCCTGCAGAAGTTCGCCGTATAGCTAAAAACTATATGGACAACCCTGTTGAATTAACCATGGGCACAAAAAATACAGGTAACGTAAACATCGAACACGAATATTACATTGTTCGTGCACGTGATAAATACGCTGCCTTAAAACGTATTGTAGATTTTAACCCTGAAATTTTTGCTGTAGTATTTTGTAAAACCAAATTGGATACACAAGATGTTGCCGAGCACTTAATTAAAGATGGTTACAATGCTGATGCTTTGCACGGCGATTTATCACAACAACAACGTGATAAAGTAATGCAACGTTTCCGTGAGCGTAACATGCAGTTGTTAATTGCTACTGATGTTGCCGCGCGCGGTATCGATGTAAACAATGTAACACACGTAATCAACTATTCTTTACCTGATGAAATTGAAAGTTATACCCACCGTTCTGGCCGTACAGGCCGTGCTGGTAAAACTGGTATCTCTATCTGTATCATCAACTCTAAAGAAGTTGGAAAAATCCGTCAGTTAGAGCGCATTATTGGTAAACAATTTACCAAAGCTGAGCTTCCTACAGGATTTGATGTTTGTGAAAAACAACTGTTCTCTTTGGTGCATAAAGTACACAATGTAGAAGTTAACAACGAACAGATTGATCAGTACATTCCACGTATTATGGATGAATTCGCTGATTTATCAAAAGAAGATGTAATTAAACGTTTTGCTTCATTAGAATTCAACCGTTTCTTGGATTACTACTCTAAAGCTCCTGATTTAAACGCAACAGTTGGCGATGATCGTGGTGCAGACAGAGGCGAAAGAGGTGCCGGACGCGGACGTGGTAGCGAAGGTTACACCCGTTTGTTCATCAACTTGGGTTCTGTAGATGAGTTTACCCGTGGCGATATGTTATCATTTATCTGTAACAACGGTAAAATTGGTGGCAAAAGTGTTGGTAAAATTGATTTAAAAGGTGTTTTCTCTTTCTTTGAAGTGGAAGACGACGTAGCTGACAAAGTTTTTGAAGGCTTTAAATCTGTTGAGTTTAACGGTCGTCAGGTACGTATCGAGAAAAGCGGAGATGGTGGTCGTGGTGAAGGTGCTGGAGAAAGACGCGGTGGCGGCGAAAGACGTAGCGGTGGCGGTGGTTTCGGCGGTGAACGCAGAAGCGGCGGTGGCGGCGGTTATCGTGGCGGCGGCGACAGAAAATCTGGCGGTGGTAGCGGAAGACGTGAAGGTGGAAACAGTGGTGGCGGTTTCAGAGATTTCTCTGGACGTAGCCGTGACGACAAAGGTGGCAACACCGGAGGTCCACGCAGAGAAGGCGGAAACCGTGAAGGTGGCAGTGGCGAACGCAGAAAAAAATGGTAAATCACTAAACCAAATATTTTACAGCCGTTCTGATTATTCAGAGCGGCTTTTTTTATGGGTAAATTTTGTTGTTTTGAGGGTCTTCATTTCGAGCGAAGTGCAACGCAGTCGAGAACCACGTAGTGCTCAGCGAAGCTAAATCTATTAGTATCTGTTCTGTGCCGCATCGACATCTAACAGGATTCTTAATTTAAGGCTTCTATAATTGCCTTTCAATCAAATATAATGTCCATTTACAATTCCTTAACTAATCAATCTCCAGACAGATATTCCCATCTGACTTCACCCAATTTTTGTTTAAAAAACAGCTATAAAACATTATATTTAACGTTTAGATATACTAAACACAATCATGCGTTATTTAAAGTTTTTCATCATTTTATTTTCACTATTCATCAACAGCAGGCTTTCTGCTCAACAAAAAATTTCTGATCAAAAAATGCAATGGTTTGCTGATGCCAAACTGGGCATTTTCATCCATTGGGGTATTTATTCGGTTAATGGTATTTCCGAATCGTGGTCGTTTTTTAACAACTACATCAATCACGATGCCTACATGAAACAGCTTGATGGTTTTACCGCTGCAAAATATAAACCAGAAGAATGGGTAAACCTGATTAAAGAAAGTGGCGCTAAATATGCCGTAATTACCACAAAACACCATGATGGTGTTGCCCTTTGGGATAGTAAAGCTCCTTTAGCCACTACCACATTAAAAAATAGTGCTGCCAAAAAAGATTTAATCACTCCATTTGTGGCTGAACTTAAAAAATCGGGGCTTAAAACAGGGTTATATTTTTCTTTACCTGATTGGAGCTACCCAGATTATGATGGTTTTACCCGCGACAGGAAACGCTATGATTATAAACAGGATACACCACGCTTTAAAAAATTCCAAAATTATTTTCAAGGGCAGTTAAATGATCTGTCAGCCAAATATAATCCGGATTTATTATGGTTTGATGGCGATTGGGAGCATAGTGGAGAAGAATGGCAGGCCAAAAATATATTATCGAACTTACGCAAGGTAAATCAAAATATCATTATAAACTCACGCTTAAACGGGCATGGCGATTACGATACACCGGAGCAAGGTGTTCCCGTTATAAAACCAAACTCACCAGAATGGGAACTTTGTTACACCATGAATGACTCGTGGGGCTATCAGCCTTATGACAATCATTATAAATCATCAAACATGATCATCCGTACCCTGGTTGATTGTATCAGCATGGGCGGCAACTTATTGCTTGATATTGGCCCAAAGGCGGATGGAACCATTGCGCCAGAACAGGTTAAAATTTTAAAAGATTTAGGCCGCTGGACCCAGAAACATGCAGAGGCCATTTATGGTACACAGGCCGGGATTCCGGATGGGCATATTATCGGTAAAACTACCCTATCCAAAAACAAAGATGTATTGTACCTGTATCTCGATTATAAAACCAAAAACGGGATTTTACTATCGGGTATAAAATCAAAAATAAACAAGATTGAAGTAGTTGGCAGCAAGGCACAGCCCTATACAATTAAGCTAGATGAAACAGATTATCTACTTAATTTAAAAGATGCCGATTTTGACAGCGATGTAACTGTTCTAAAAGTATCATTAAACGGCCCTATTCAGCTCGATGAGGACAAACAGGAAACCCTTTCGCTCGCAGACTTATATGCTGCTCCCAAACAACGGGGTTTGACCAACTTAAATCTGAACAGGTTGGCCATTAACTTAAATGCAGGCATAAATGTATTTCAAAATACCAGTTTATCTGCTGATGGCTTAAACTTTAATCCTGGAATTAAAAGCGCAGACCAAAAGATTAGCAACTGGGTAATTAAAAACGCAGAAGCGCTATACAAAACAACGGGCGGAATTCCGGCTGGACATTACCAGGGCAATACGGCACTTTCTGCAGATAAACAAACCCTTTACTTATTTGTAGAAGGCACGCCAACCGGGCCAATTGCCATTAAAGGTTTAAAAAACAACATCAGCAGGATCAGGATTGTGGGTGAAGGTACCATGCTTCCACACGAAATTTATAACAAACTGTATTGGAGCAAAATACCTGGCATTGTTTACATTCCGGTGCCTAAAGATAAACTAGATCCCGAATTAACCGTAATTGCAGTACTTTTAGATAGCCCGATTGATTTGTACCGTGAAAAAGTCGGCGCGATTGAAAGCAACCTCTAATTATTTAACAATTGTAAAATAGTAGCGCGGCTTTACGATTATCCTTAAATTGCATTACTTTCGCACATCATGCAGGCAAAATATATCTCATATCAGGAAACCGGATCATTTTCAAAACTGGTTTTAGATTATATTAACGACGAAGAACAGCTTAAAGCTTTTTACAGCTATCGTCCTGATATGGAGGGCTTAGCCAAAGCAATTGGGCATAGAAATTTCTTAGGGAACAGAGAAACTTTAGTTCAGGTTTTACAAGATCAATACCAGCATTTACAGCCCAATAAATCGGTTACCAAAAACATAGAACTTTTAGGTTCAGCGAATACCTTTACGGTTACAACGGGCCACCAGTTGAATTTATTTACCGGGCCGCTTTATTTTATTTACAAAATTGTAACTACCATTAATTTAGCCATCGAGTTAAAAATGGCACATCCCGATAAAAATTTTGTTCCGGTTTATTGGATGGCAACGGAGGATCACGATTTTGATGAAATTAACCATGTCAGTGTTGATGAAAAGAACATTAGCTGGATACAGCAAACAAATGGCGCCACTGGAAGACTAAGCACCAAAACCGTTGCCGCAGCTGTAACGGCTTATAAAGGATACCTTGGGATCTCTAAAAACGGAAAACGAATTGCCAAATTGGTAGAACAGGCCTATCTGCAACACGACAATTTAGCTGATGCCACCAGGTTTCTGGTAAATAACTTATTCGAGAAATATGGCTTGGTGATTGTAAATGCAGACGACGCACAACTAAAAAAACAATTCGCGAATATCATTACTGAAGATATTATTCAGCATAACAGCGCTAAGAATATCGAAAATAGTTCTAAAAACCTGGAGGATTTTGGCTATAAAACCCAGGTGAATGGTCGTGATATTAACTTCTTTTACCTTGTCGACAATCTGCGGGAGCGTTTGATCTTCGAAAAAGGAAAATACATTGTAAATCATACAGATATTAGTTTTACCGAAGCGGAACTAAAAGCCGAAATCGAATCATATCCCGAGCGTTTTAGTCCGAATGTGGTGATGCGCCCGATGTACCAGGAAGTGATTTTGCCAAACATTGCTTACATCGGTGGCGGTGCAGAAGTAGCTTACTGGATGCAGTTAAAAGCAAATTTCGACTTTTATAAAGTTGATTTCCCGGTTTTATTGCTTCGTAACTCAGCTTTGTTAATTGATAATCGCAGTGCCCAGAATTTATACCATTTGGGTTTCTCTTTAGAAGATATATTTTTACCAGTTGAAGAATTAAAAAACATTTGGGTAAAACGAAATACAACTGCCCAATTGAGCTTGGCTGATGAAACCAGGGCCATTAACAGCATTTTCGATCAGATTAAGCTTAATGCTTACAAAATAGATAAAACGCTTTCCGTATCAACAGATACAGCAAAACAGCGGACCAATCATTTATTAGCTAACCTGGAGAAGAAACTATTCCGCGCAGAGAAAAGGAAACATGAAACAGCATTGCTGCAGATTGATAATGTAAAGAAAAGACTTTTCCCGAATGGCGCACTTCAGGAAAGAACCTTGAATATTGCCCCCATGTATGTAAATTATGGCGAAGATTTTCTTTCCTCATGCATAGAGAACTTCGAGCCACTGGGCGGCGATTTTACTGTTTTATTGCCGTAATTATTAGATAATCCGTCATTGCGAGGCACGAAGCAATCTTAATGCACCTAGTTTAGCGATAGTCATAGGATTGCTTCGTGCCTCGCAATGACGACAAAAAATAAAAAATGAACTTCATCACTTTTACCGAAACCAACCTTCGGGCTTTTACTTATAACGTTTTTAAAAAAATAGGCTGCTCTGATGAACATGCCGATTTAGCAACCGATGTTTTAATCCGTTCAGATTTACGCGGAATCGACTCGCATGGAATTGCCCGTTTAAGCGGTTATGTACGCCTTTGGGAAAAGAAGAGAATAAATGCTACGCCCGATATTAAAATCGTACATGAAACACCGACTACTGCCACTGTAGATGGCGATGCAGGTTTAGGCTTAGTGGTTGCACCATTTGCCATGAAAGTTGCTATAGCAAAAGCAGAAAAATACGGTAGCGGATGGGTATCGGTTAAAAACTCTAACCATTTTGGTATTGCAGGTTACCATGCCTTAATGGCGGTAGAAAAAGATATGATCGGCATCAGTATGACCAATGCAAGCCCTTTGGTAGCTCCTACTTATGCTAACGAACGCTTATTGGGTACAAACCCCATGTGTTATGCTTTCCCAGCAGGAAAATACCCACCGGTAATTGTAGATATGGCCACAGCAGCGGCAGCTAATGGCAAATTAGAAATTGCCCAACGTGCCAATAAAAGCATTCCTGATGGCTGGGTTCAGGATAAAAGTGGAGAAAACTCTACCGATCCAAACGAATTAAAAAACGGCGGTTCGCTTTTACCTTTGGGCAGCGATAAAGATCATGGTAGTCATAAAGGTTATGGCCTGAGTGCAACGGTCGATATTTTATCAGCGGTATTATCTGGCGCCAATTACGGACCATGGGTACCTCCATTTGTGGCTTTTTTAGAACCATCGGCCAATCCGGTTGGCGAAGGACTTGGCCACTTTTTGGGCGCTATGCGTGTAGATGGTTTCAGACCAGCTGCAGACTTCAAAAATCATTTAGATAATTGGGTAGAACGTTTTAAAAGTGCAAAAACGATAGATCCTGATAAAAAGGTAATCATCCCTGGCGAACCTGAACATGAATTTGAGCAGGAAAGGAAAATCAGCGGTATTCCGATCATTGATGTTGTGGTAAAGGATCTGAATGAACTTGCTTTGAAATTGGGGATAGAAGAATTAAAATAGTTTCATTTAACCGCAAAGGGCTCCGAGAAGAAAGCACGAAGTTCGCAGAGTTGGATGTAGCAATTCTATTTTTTCCTTAAAGATCCTTCGACTACGTTACTTGGCAGACTCCAATAGAATGATCGTCATCTCGACTGGAGCGCAGCGAAATGGAGAGATCTATCTAGGCAGATTTCTCGACTGCGTTGCACTCCGCTCGAAATGACGAAAACTAGGGGGAGCGATCTCCTTGAACTTCTATGTCATTTATATTGATTTTTATACAATAAATTATCCCTCAGGATGACATCCCATGGGAAATTAATGTTTCCCTGGCAAAAAATCCTGAACATAAAAAAGCCGCAGATTTAACCAGAATCTGCGGCAACTATTACTCATGGTTTATACCCAACCATAGGGGTGTTTTAAGGCTTAACAGTTAAATTGTCTTTTAAGTAAAGTGATTTACTTGATGATCCGATCATAATTCTATATTCCCCAGGAGCTACTTCCCATACATTATTGATATTGAGTGTTTGCAGCACCTCTTTATTCAGTTTGAATGAAATTACCTTTGTTTCACCAACCTTTAAATGTACCCTCTGAAAAGCCCTTAGTGTAAGAACTGGCTGTGCCAATTTGCTTAACAATGGTCTCATGTATAACTGTACCACTTCTTCACCATCGTAATCGCCTGTATTTTTAAGCTCGAAGCTTACCGTAGTGGTTTCATTTTTAGCTATACTTTTACGGTTAAACCTCAAATTGTTGTAAGAAAAGCTGGTATAACTTAATCCATATCCGAATGGAAAAAGTGGTTCGCCGGTTAAGTTGTTATAATCATCGCCTCTTCCCGTAGGTTTATGGTTGTACACCAATGGTAACTGCGATTCATCTATCGGGTAAGTAATTGGAAGTTTACCTGATGGATTTACCTTGCCAAGCAATACATCTGCAATGGCGCTACCGCCTGCTTCGCCTGGGTACCACACATTTAAAACTGCGCTTACATTATTTAACCAAGGCTGCATATTAATGGCACTTCCACCAGTTAATACCACAATAATAGGTTTCCCGGTTTTTGCGAGTTCTTCCAGTAACATTTCTTGATTTCCAGGCAGGTTTAACATCGCCCTGTCCAGAAATTCTCCTTCTTTTATGCCTGCAACAAATACAACTGCATCGCTATTTTTTGCGGCAGCCACCGCATCAGCTATTTCGTTTGATTTCCTGATGTTATAATCCCAGATCAGTTTGATTTTACCATTGCCTTTGGGTTCATAAAATTCGACCTTAATTGCATACTGCTTATTTTTCTCGAAATGAAACGGAACGGTTTTCGTATTGAAAGATTTTTTGTCCCAATTATCGATAAGTAATTGGTTATCCAGGTATAATCGGTAACCATCATTTCCCTCCAATCCGATATTAACATCAGCATTTTGTGGCACCTTAATTTTACCTGTCCACCTTACCGAATAATCATCCAATTGGAGCTGCTCATCTGGCGGGTATAATGTCCAACTGAAATTAACGGCCTTATCATTTACTTCTTTAACGGGTTTCCCTGAGAATTGAAGCCCTTTGTAATAGCTTCCCATTAATCCTGCTTTCTGGTTAACAGAAAGAAACTGGCTATCTATCGGAATATAAGATTGCAGTTCCCGGCTACTGCCTTTTACATAATTAACCTTAACATTATTGGGTACTGCGTTTTTTAAGCCATCCAAAATATTTATCTTATTGTTTCCGGTACCGCTATAGCCGCCTAATCTGGCTTCAATAGCATCTTCCCCTACCAGTAAGATCTGCTTTGCACTTTTTAACGGAAGTGTGTTATTCTCGTTTTTGAGGAGCACAAAAGATTTTAAAGCGGCCTCTTTGGCTAGATTGTGATTACTTTGATCGCTTAACATCTTTTCAGCAATGCTTTCATCTACGTAAGGATGCTCAAAGAGCCCCAGCTCGAATTTAGCTTTCAGAACTCTTGACAATGCATCATCTATTCTCGATTTTGGAATGCTACCATCTAAAAATGCAGGCAGAAAAAGTTTGTAATGATTATAATCTACCTGAAAGATTACATCAAGGCCCGCATTAATTGCTTGCGCTGTGGCATCTTTATAATCTTTGGCCGTAAAATGTAATACATTGGCACCTCCAACTGCCCCTGCATCAGAAATTACGAAACCTTTAAATCCCCATTCTGTTTTCAGTTTAGTGGTAAGCAGCCATTTATTTGAAGTTGCCGGAGTACCAAAAACGCTGTTATAGGAAGTCATTAATGAACGGATACCTATGTTTTTAACCCCATCTTTAAATGCTGGAAAATGGATTTCTTCTAAAAAATGTTTATCCATCTCTATCGGGTAGCTATCCCGCCCACCATCGCCAACATTGGCAATAAAATGTTTTGGGGTAACAATGATATTCTGCCTTTCTATGGCATTCATAAAAGCATGACCCATTACAGTTGTTAGATAAGGGTCTTCTCCATAGGTTTCTTCTACCCTGCCCCATCTTACATCTGTAGCCATATTGATTACAGGTGCCAAAAGATCTCTCAAACCGCGTGCCCTTGCCTCATTGGCAATAGCGGTACCGATTTTGGCCACTAAAGTAGTATCGAAACTTGCAGCTAAACCAATTGATTGTGGAAAAGCAGTAGCGCCTTGCCTAACCAAACCATGTAAAGCCTCATCAAATGGAATGATGGGAATGCCCAAACGGGTTTCCTCAACAAAATATTTTTGAATTTTATTTACCTTTTTAGCTAGAGAAAGTCCGTCTTCAGAAGTATTGTAGGTTAACATTTGTTGTGCATTACCACTTCCCTGTGCAGCAGCACTTACCTGCAAACCAAAAATACCGTTTTTAAATTGTGTCTTATTTTCAGTTGTAACATCTCCAGGAATCATAAATAACTGCCAGAATTTCTCTTCTGGTGTCATTCTCGAAATGAGGTCTTTTACCCTCAGATCGATACTTAATTTCGGATTTTTATAGGGTAAAGGTTGCCCTTTTTTAACTTGAGCAAAAAGGCCACTGCAGAAAAATAATGCAGGCAATAAGTATAGGTATCTTCTGGGTTTCGGCATTGCTAATTAGTTTCGGGCGTAAAAGAAAAAGTCAAGGTTATTTTCTCATCTGTTTTAGGAAAATCAAAGTGTACCTTGCTATCTTTCAATCTCCATTTTACCTTTTGATTGGTACTTAAAATAGTAATTGAACTTCCTTTTTTAGGGATACTCCCTTGCCATGAAATTTCTTTGTTTGGCGTATTGCCAATTAAACTGATACCGTAGATAGTTTTACCATCTTTACTTTGCGTGAACCAGTTCTGTCCATCATGGTAGTTTTTGGTAATCCTTGTTCCGTAGATAGCAACACCATTTTTACTGGTCCACTTCCCAATTTCATCCAATCTTGCAATCACATGATCAGGCAACGTTCCATCAGCTTTAGGCCCAATGCCTAAAAGCAAACTTCCACCTTTGGCTACTATTTCTACTAATTTATGAACCACTTCGCCTGCCGATTTATACTGATCGTTGGGTACAAAACCCCAGGCTCCGCCTAACGTCATGCAGCTTTCCCATGGATAATCCAACTGGTTTTCAGGGATTTTCTGTTCAGGGGTTTGGTAGTTTTCAAACTGGCCATGTACCGTTCTATCAACTACAATCAAACCAGGTTGTGCTTTTCTGGCATCAGCGGCAATTTTCGGCATATCAATATCCTGACTCCACTCTGGAATAGGTGCACCCCAAGAAAGTACCTCTTTATTTACGCTAGCCCGGGGACGGACCCATCCGCCATCTAACCATAAAATATCAATGCTTCCGTAATTGTTCATCAACTCTCCAATCTGGTTCTGAGTATAGCTTTTGAACATATTCCACCGCCACTGGTTCTTTCTGATATCATAATTGTTATTTCTATCTGCAGTGGCATATTTGTCCCACCAATAGTATTGAGAATGCCAATCTGGTTTAGAAAAATAAGCACCGATCATAAAATTTTCTTTACGGAAAGCATCGAACACATATTTAGCCACGTCTTTTTTAGCATTGTTTGAAAAAGGACCTTTTGCAATACTAAAATCAGATTGTTTGGTATCAAACATGGCAAAGCCATCGTGATGTTTAGTGGTAAACACCAGATATTTCATTCCTGCACTTTTACCTGCTTTGGCCCATTGCTCAGGATTGAACTTTATTGGGTTAAATTTTTCGTTTAGGCCCCAATACCATTTTTTATAATCTTCGTATTTAATGGTACTGTCTCTATCAATCCAATCTTCAGAACAGATCGACCAAGATTCGATAATCCCTGGAACAGCGTAAAGCCCCCAGTGGATAATCATTCCAAACTTTTTATCCTGCCAGGTATCGAGTTTCTTTTTAACTGCATCATCTTTTGGCCATTCATAAATCTCCGATTCAGGCATAATGTCGTTCTGCTGGGCAAACGAATTCACGGCAAATAGCACAAAACAGAAAAGAAAGCAAATTTTTAGTTTCATAATTAGGTTGTAAAATCCCGGCCAAAATTGGCCGGGACATTGTTTTAATCAAAATCGTTGCACAATTAAGGCATCCAATAAACTTTCTTTTGAATCTGAACTTCTGGACTAACATTACCACCAATGGCAGAAAGATTTGCCGCATTATTTGTTTTTTCATCGTCAGGATATGGCAATCTGTTATAGGTAGTCGGTGTATACGTCGCATCTTTGGGTGTTAATCCGGTACGGCGTGCTGTACACCAGGTTTCAACAGCATTAAACATGCTCGCTAGCCATGATTGGGTTATTATTTTTTTATAATTTCCTGCCACATCACCTGTTGTAAACTTCACAGCCGGATTATTGGTAAATACATCAATTTGTGCTTGTGTAATTGGACCAGGTTTGGCAGCAGTTGGCCAAATGGCTGTTGTATTACTGTTAACAGTAGTATACCAAAAATTTACCGAGGCTCTCATTCCCAAATTATACTCTGTTTCTGCCAAAGCCTGATTTGCTGCCACACCTATGCCTTGATTATAAATTTCGGCTTTTAAGAAATGTACGTCAGCCTCTGAAATGATTACATAAGGAAAACTCTGAAAATCGCGAACCAGATAATAATTAAAAGAAGCGAACTTATTGTCTGGATCGGTACCTGGAGCCATTGGTGCATTAGCTGATGTATTTGGATAAGGTGTACCACCATCTGCAACTGTTCCGTTTTGAGGCTGAGGCACCCATTTACCTGCATTATTTGGCATAAACCATACCTTGTAACGTGGGTCGAAGAACCCAGAACCATCATCTGCATTGGTTGATGACATTTTAGTAAATACGTTAGAACTCATCCTGATATTGGAAACCGAAAGCTCACGAAATGCGTACCAAAAACGATCGCCATAATCTGGGCTATTTGGTACTACAACCAATGGGTAGCTACCATAATTACTTTTATATAAAGCGGTAAGATCCTGATCGTTTGGCAATGGGTAAGTTGACGGGTTACCAAGAATTTCAGCAATTGTTTCTTTAGCTTTGGTTTGCAAATTTGTTTTACTTAAACGTACTGCATAGCGCAATCTAAGCGCGTTACCGAATTTTTTCCAGGCTACAAAATCATTCGCCAAAAAAGACTCATAAGTACCAATTGAGCTCTGATTTGAACCCCCTATCCCTGAAGTGGCAGCCTTTAAATCATCTAAAACACTACTGTAAACAGACTCCTCCTTATCGTATTGTGGTTGATAGTTAGCTGCACCTTCGGTAGCAATACCAGCTTGGCTATATGGTATATCTCCATAGCGATCTAACATAGACAATGTTTTTTGGGCCATTAAAATGTTGGCCATATACTTTACGTCACTATATACACCTGGATTTGGGGAGGAACTTATCAACTTTAATAGTTGTTTATAATCTGCTAAATCAGAATAATAGGTACTCCAAAAAGAAGTAATATAATTAGTATAAGGCAAGTTTCGGTTTTGCACACCCTGTTGGTTTGTAACTGGCATAAACAAACCCGTATATAAAGTATAATCTTCTTGCGTTGCGCGTTTGGCCAAGTTATTAAAAAACCCTGCAGGAGTTGCTGTAGAAACAGTTGCATCTTTATATGGCTTATTTAATTCTTCGAAACCCTTTTTACACGATACCATTCCAGACATTAGCGATATGCCAAGTACTGTATGGATTATTTTATGTTGAATTTTCATGTCTTAATGTTTTAAATTATTAAAATGAAGAACGTATCGTGAAACCAAACGATCTTGTTTTTGGCAACGAATCGTATTCAATTCCTTGCATATTACCTATACTGTTTACTCCTTCCGGATTTAGTCCTTTAGGTATAGTAGTAAAAATATAGAAGAGATCTCTTCCGACTAATGAAAGCGACAGGTTTTGAATAAATTTGGTTTTTTGAATGAATTTCGCAGGAACCTGATAAGTTAGGGCAACCTCTCTTAATTTCATCCATGAGTTTTTAAATACTGCTGCAGACCGAGGTACACCAAGGTGGTTCCATGCTGAAAATGTTCCCTGATAATACCATTGGTAGTTAACTACATCGGTATTCCGTGTACCGTCAGCAAATACACCATCCAATATTACACCTGTATTTGCACGTGTTCCATCAGGATATACTAAAGGCAATCCTCCACCATTACGCTCTTTTAAGGTTTCTTCTAAGTTGCCACTACCCATACCAGCAGCATAAGAGCCAAAAAATGTATCACCACCAATCTTTGCATCAGCTAATACATACAGTGAAAATGCTTTATATTTAAAAGTATTCGTAATACCACCGGTTAAAAATGGTTGCGAATTACCAATAGGTACCTCGCCATCACTCAATACCCATTGGGTACCAGCATAATAACTTTTACCATCAACTGTATATTGTAAAGGTAGTCCATCGGTACCTAAAGCACGTTTTACTACTTTATTGCCATTTAAGTATGTAAAATCTTTACCATACAATGTGCCATAATAATCACCAACGGTAACTCTTTGAGAAATACCATTACCTCCAAAAAAGTTACCTAATGTTAAAGTATTTACACCATCCTGTAAGGCTAAAACTTTCGTTCTGGCATGCGCTCCGCTAACAGATACATCCCAACTAAAATCTTTTGTTTTTATCGGAGATCCGCTAATGATAAATTCAAAACCGGTATTACCCAGTGAGCCTGTATTAATTTTAACAGTGCTGAAACCAGATGATAAGGCCAATGGATTATCGAGAATCTGGTTAAAGGTTTTCATTGAGTAAGCTGTTAAATCTACATTTAACCTATTTTTAAAGAAACCCAATGATAAACCAGCTTCGTAGGACCTGCTTCGTTGAGGCTTCACACCTTCAAATTTTAATGTTCCCGGCAAACTCTGCGCCTGCTGGCCATTATTTGTAGATACGTCCAAAACGTTAAAAATAGTATAAGGATCGGTATCAGAACCTGTTTCTGCATAAGAAAGTTTCAGTTTACCAAAGCTTAACCAAGGCAAACTGTTCTGCATTCCTTTAATGCCATCAGTAAACACATAACTTAAATTAGCTGCTGGGTAAAAATATGAGTTCGAACCATTTGCCAATGTACTCGACCAGTCATTACGTGCTGTAGCTTCTAAAAATAAGTAGTTTTTATAAGAAAGGTTTAAGAAACTATATGCAGAGTTGATCTTTTTAGCGTATTTAGTTTCTTCTGGTTGAGGAACAGGATTTGCACCGTTATTCAGCGCAAAAACGAATGGTTTCACCAAATTACCATCAGTTCTGTTACTTGAAATATAATCATTTCTGTAATATCTTTCTACACCTGCAGTCAGGCTGGCATTAATCTCTTTACCAAAAAGATTATCTTTGTGTAAGCGTGCAAAAGCTTGCAGATTGGTTGATAAATTTTTCGCCTGTGCTAATTTATACGCGCCATTTGCCTGCCCTAGTATATCGGTAGGTTGGTTTTTTACAGTAGTTACATCATTTGAATTATCTACACCGCCCTGTGCCGTAACATTTAAGAAATCAGTTAAATCGGCCATTAACTTCATTCCACCTGTTAATCCGTTCCTGTTAAATACAGTATTGTTATTAAATGCATTCCAATATTGGTTGCCCAAATAACCTCCGCTGAAGGGATAAGCTGGTGAACCTGCCGGAAAATTACTCGAAGTAAGTACATCTTTACGCGTGTTGTTAGGGCCATAGGTATTATCAAAATCGACATAAGGATTATAATCTCTTGGCATAGAGTAAATCACTCCCCCAAGATAACCTGAACCAACGGTAGGAGCATTCAAGCGCGTGAAATTAACATAGCTTGCAGTAACCTCAGCACTTAATTTTTTAGAAACTTTTAACGTAGAACCCAGATTAAAAGTATTTGATTGCATATTACTGTTTAGGATGTTGGCTTTGGTATCATTTCTTGTATAAGAAAGTCGGCCTGTGGCATTCTCACTTCCTCCAGAAATCGCCACATTATGACTCACCACAGAACCATCAGGAAAAAATGCCTTCCAGTTATCTGGTTGCGCAGAATAAGGTCTTAATACACCATCGTAATTTAAGATCGGCTGATTATCAAATCTCGGGCCCCATGATTGACTTCCAGGATAACTGAAATAAGCATCAGTTAATTTACCATTGGGATAAGGAACCGTACCAAAAGAATTACTTAAATAGGTTCCTGTTGGGTTATATCCATTTCCAATCTGGTACCGCTGCCCTGCACCGTTAACTGGAAACATTTTATTGTTATCTGCTGTTAGCATTGAGGCAACACCACCCTGCCCGTACTCATTTTGAAAGTTTTGTATTTCGTAAGGATTGGTATGTCGGTAGCTATAATTGTAATCGATACCTAGCCCTGGCCTATTACTCCCCTTTTTACGGGTAATTAAAATAACACCATTACCCCCTCTCGCACCGTATAATGCAGCAGCAGCCGGACCTTTTAATACGGTAATACTTTCAATATCATCCTGGTTGATGAAATTCATACCTGTACCCCAATCGTTATTGGAGGAAACATCGGCACCGGTACTCCCCGCAACAGATGAAGTATTGTTACCGTTCACATTGGCAGGGTCATTATTAAGTGCTACACCGTCAACAATAATCAGCGCCCTGTTATCGCCTGTTAATGAAGTATTTCCACGGACTACAATTCTTGATGAGCCGCCTTCTACACCTCCACCAGATTGTGAAATTTGTAAACCAGCTACTTTACCCATCAAACCCTGTGCAATGGTTGGCGCCTGGCCAATAATTAAATCTTTACCTGCAACTTCTTGCGTAGAGTAACCTAAAGCTCTTTTTTCTTTCTTTATACCAAAAGCTGTAGTTACCTGAACTTCATCCAAACTGTTAGAAGATGATTCTAACTTAACATTTATTGTTGAAGATGCACCCACAATTATTTCTTTTGAAACATAGCCAACAGATCTAAAGATAAGGGTATTTCCTTCTGTAACCGAAATAGAGAATTTACCCACGGCATCTGTTTGGGTAGCTTTAGTTGTGCCTTTAATAGAGACACTTACACCTGGTATTGGCCCAGATGCTTCCACCACCGTACCGGTAATGGTTTTCTGTGCAAAAGCTGTTATTGTCAAAAAAGTTAACAACAACACACATAAGCACTGTAAGTACATTTTTTTCATAATTCGTTTAGGTTAGTATTAGTTAAAAGGTGGTTCAAAATTTGGTTTAATGGTTCTTTTTTATCCTCTCATAGTTTCGGCTGTTAGTTAAAAATTATATTACTTGTTTGTTTAGTTTTAATTATTCAAATAAGCTATTTTCTACCATCAAACTAGCTGCTGCCAATAGCTCGGCTTCATCGGTCAATGCAGACAACTTAATTTCCGTCTGTTCGGCTACTCTCGGTATGCAAAATTCATTAATGGCCTGTTGTATTGGCGGCAGAAGCATTTTTCCTGCTTTAGCACCACGGCCACTTAACACAATCCGTTCAGGATTCATAATATGGATTAAAGTGGCTAATCCTTTACCAATCTGAAATGCGGCATCAGCTAATATAGAAATGGCTACAGGATCTTGTTTTACAACTGCATTCAGGAAATGATCTACATGGCTTTTACTTTTATCGTTAAAAAGCGTTTTTAGACTTGTTTCTTCTCCATTTTTCACCGCTGCTTCTGCTTTTTGAACCATCACCAAAAGAGAGGTTTCAACTTCAAGGCAGCCTCGTTTACCACAAGAGCATAAGGTATTTGAGTTAGATAAAGGAATGTGACTAAATTCACCTGCATAGCCGCTACTGCCCCGGTATAATTTGCCATTTATTATCATTCCCAAACCTGTACCCCAGCCAATATTAACTACGAGTACATCTTTTAAATTTCTTGCTTCACCAAAGTTTAATTCAGCTAAGGCAATCAAACTCGAATCGTTATCTATGTATACTGGTAAGCTTAATTTTTTAGCGAGGTAGTCTTGCAGGCTTATATCGTTTTCAACCTGCATAAAGGAATAGTTCATTCCCTTTTCTGCATTCACAAAACCCGGCATACCTATACCAATCCCCAATAAATTTTCTTTATCGATTGTTGATTTTTTTATACAATGATCAATGAATTCAATTAAAGTATCGGCACTTTTACTTTCGGTCATGTCTAAATCTATCACCTGAGTTGGCAAAACCTGGTGATTGGACAAATCGTATATCGTTAACTGACTTGTTAACTGATCCATTGCTACGGCTATTATGTACCTCTTATAATCGGGGTTTAATAGAAAATTTAAAGGGCGTCTGCCTCCTGTAGATGGCGCTAACCCTTGTTCGATAATTAAGCCATCTTCTATCAATGCATTTACAGTCGACGTAATTAAAGGCAAGCTCTTTTTAGTACGCTTGCTTAAATCAGTAAGCGATGACTTTTTTTTATAATAAAGTAGCTTAATGATATCAGCTCTTAATCGTTGTGCTTTCTTAATAGTTACAGACATTTTTAATTTGGTTTGTATAAATTTATAAAAAAAAGAAAAGAAAATCAATCTTTTTAAAAAAATTAAAAAGATTATATAAAATTAACTTGCTTGTAGTTATACTTTACAAATAAATCAATTTGATAGAAAGAAAATTGTAATTTTTAAATCCGATTTGAGGAAAATAATAATACAAAAAGTTGAAAATTAACTTGAAATATGAATTCCAATTCAATTGAGACCTTGAAAGCATCTTATAAAACTGGAATGATCAAACGCTCCAGGCTTTTTAATAAATTAAGACATATTTCCGCTAAATAGATATAGCGGTCAATTTTTATTTGGATAAGTATTTTCTGGCAATGAAATCTGCTGTATTGAGCAGCTTTATCTGCATTCTTCTAACTATTTTTTTTGACTTTCTAAAATATCAATGCTTTTATTTTCATCGCCTTCTTCATATTTTAGAAATATGAGTAACATGGTAAGCATTTCATCCGTAGATTTCATGTCGTTGGCTGAAAATACCATTTTTGGAGGGTTATTTGGATTATTTGGATTATCCTTAGTATTATCATATGTACCTTCTATAGTCAGTACCGATCCTTTAGGAACTTTAATCAACTTATTAAATCGATAGATTTCTTGCCATCTAAAATCCCAAGCGGGAATGGATATCAGTTTAATGGTATCACCTGCAGCCGTAACAGCATAAGATTTAAAACTCTTACCTAGCAAATGCATATGTGGCCATATGTACAATAAGGATTGATCTTGGGGAGTTAAAATTTTAAGATTGAATTTTTTAACCGAATCGGCCTGGATCATAAAATAAGGATCGATAGAACTTTCCCCAACTCCACCAGACCCTAAACTCACCACATTTACTACCCGTTTAATTGGCGTTTCTTTAAAAAACAGATTTATACCCGATATGTCTTCCTCATCTTTAGCAAGGGGCGCATAATGAACAGTTAGTAATACAACTCCTCTTTTGGGCATAACCCATCCTAAATCAGCAGGGTAAGACTCAAAGGAAGTACCGGGTATCCAACCACCATAATAAGTCATTTCTTTCTTAAATGGCAAATATTGATCATAATTAACCCTAGACTCGTCGGTTAAATTTACAAAATCTGCAGCCTGATTAATATCTATATTATCAGCTACCGGATGTATAGCAAAGTTAGCATGGTGAATGATTTTCTTATTGGCAGAAACAAATTCCATTGCCGCAACATTTTTTGCAGCGGCCATTTCGAATGGAATTTTAAACACAATGAATCGTTCTTCATTATCTCCTTTAACAACAAATGCTTTTTTAACCTTCAGCGTAATGTCTGGTTTTCTTGTATATTGAGTTCCTGAGATAAGGTTATCGATTTCAGACTTGCTATTTTTGCTTACTCCTTCTGGAGCCTTATTATCTATCCAGCTTATAATTGTTTTCTTTTCGTTGTCGGTTAAAGATCGGTCATTTGCAAACATCCGGTAATGATTATCGGGTTTCCATGGAGGCATAAATCCTGATTCGACAACATCTCTGATAAATGAAACTCTTTTGGCAACATCAGCATAAGTTAACAACGAAAAAGGCCCTGCTTCACCCGGGCGGTGACATGGTGCACATTTGTTACGGATTATTGGAGCAATATGCTCATAATAGGTAATTTTCTGACTAAAAGAAGACTTAAAGAAAAAGCAAAATACAATTATGGCAATGAATTTATTTAGCATATTACAGATCATTTATAAGGCAGCCAACAGGTATAGTCTGTGTAAGTTTATAATTTGAAATATTGATATCCTTCATTGCATCATCCAGATAATGCTCAGTAATAACCTTTCGTTTTACGCCAAGTTTTGCCTGCCAGTTATCAATTAACCCCCGATATCTTATATTTCCTTTTTGGTCTATTAAAACAACTTCGGGAGTAACTTTAGCTTTTAAGACTTTTGTAAAGGTTTTATTCTTATCTAAATAGATATCAAAGCGGGCATTGTAATTTTCAGCAAATTGCTTTATATCCAATAATGGATAACTTTTCCCTGGCACAACCCCAATAATATTAATCTGGGGATACTTTTTACACAAATCATTTAACACAAGTATATAGTTCTTACAAAGTGGACACTCTGGTGAGATAAATACAAATGCAGTATTCTTTTTTAGTGCGATCTTTGCTTCACTTTTAACATTAATAAGATTACTGGCTTCAATTTGTGCCCAAAGTAATTTATTCGGCAAAACACCTTGACCAAGTACGTTTGTAAATGGAAAAAGAAAGATTAATGTAATGGCTATCACTAATTTCATAATACAAAAAGAACTCCTAAATTACATTAGGAGTTCTATTAATTTATATAAAGATATTTTTATTTCTTATCCCACCAAACTCTACCTAAAATATCACCTGCGCCCTGTCCAAAATCAGGGTCTGTTTGCATCACTTTATAAGCTGCAACAATGTTTTGATAGTTTAAATTGGTAACAGAAGGAAAAGCCAAACTCGCTCTTCTTGGAATGACTTGTTCTGTACCGCTCGCAATAATTTTTTCGAGTTTTAAAATTGTCGTAGAATTTGGCATTCCTGTTCTTTTATATAACGCCCAGGCCTCATTAGGTTGCTTAAAGAAATTTAGATATGCCTGCCCGATAATTTGATCTAAGGCTCTGGTTGCATCAAATTTAATATCAGCTTTAGCTGTATAAGCAGCAATTTCAGTAGGCGTTGAGGCAACATAACTTAAAGCGCCATTTCTATCCACAATCTGTGCTTTGTTAGCCAGGTCATCATAAAATGCAATCGAAGCATTTACACCTTTATTGTACCAATCTTCAGCAGATTCTGCCGTTACTGATCTGGCTGCTAATTCCGCTCTCATAAAGCAAACATCTGCATAGGTAATTAAAGGAAAAGCATTTATGCCTTTTCCACCATTCTCGCCTGCAGCAAATAAGCGTGGCTGAATGAGTGATAATGAATCCATTGTCTGATTAACAGTTTGTCCCGTTGAATTTACCACAGAAATGGTGATATTATTAAAGAAATTTGCAAATGCGGGTGCTGCTGAAACATCAGGACTGGTTGGCACACCATAAAATCTTCTTGCATCAAAAGTAGCTGAGGCCGCAATTTTATTTTGAGCTTTTGCAGCACCAAAATTAGCCTGAGTAAACGTATTTTCCTGATAAAAAAATCTGATCCTTGGATCGCTATTTGTGTACATGAAATCTACAACTGGTTTTGGTGCCCGCAGGCCTGCAGCCGACCAATCTCCGCCATCCGCATAAGTTGCATTGGCTTTGAAAACCCAACTATCTGTTTCACTATTAATTAAGCCGCCTGGTGCAGCTAAAATTTCAAGAACTTTAGCTTTCATTTTTACAGCGTCTCTTTTCATTAAACGCATAGCGATACGTAAACGGGTAGAATTAGCAACTTTTATCCAATTAGCAACATTACCCTGAAAAAACAAATCGTTTGGACCTAGAGAAGCTTGTGCAGTTGTTTGCGTTGTACCCAAAATAGTTGCTGATTTTTTCAGTTGCGCATCCAAAAGTTCAAATAAAGCTTCCTGCGTATCGTACTTTGGTGTTTCAGTGCCACCATATCTTACCATAAATGCATCTGTATAAGGCAAACTTCCACTTACATCTGATACATAAAACGCATAATATGCTTTAACAATATGTGCTATTTCTATTTCATAAATCCTTTTTGCCTGCTCTTCTGCCGGCATTTTCTTTACCAGTTCTTCCATATCGGTTAAATTTCCGCCAACTTTAGGGTAGAAATTATTATATCTAACATTTCTGAAACTAGCGGCATCCGATATAAACGTTACACTATTTCCGTTTAAAGCGGTCAACATCTGCATCCATGGCATAATCGCTCTAAAATTATCATAGTAAGCCTCAAATCGATCTCCATGCATGTTGATAACCGAATTCATAAATTGCTGTTCCGGCGTTATTTTATCAATAATAGAAGGATCAGTGTTTAATTGAACAAACTGATCTTTTTTACATGATGATATGGTAATTCCTAATAATGCTGCAAGCATTAGAACTATATAACTTGTCTTTTTCATTTTCAATTTCTTTAACTGTTAATTATTATAATGCTGCCCTTACAGAGAATGCGAAAGTGCGTACATACGGCATACCACCATATTCTGCAAAAGCACCTGCACTGTTATTAAATAAACCTTCTGGGTTTAAATGGTCAGGTAAGCTATTATATATATACATCAGGTTTCTTGCTGTAACACCAACATTAACCTGTTTGAAATTAATTTTATCAGTAAATTTCTTTGGTAAAGTATAACCTAATGAAACTTCTCTTAATGCAACCCAGCTATTTTCAAATGTCGAATATTCTCTGATTCCTGTAGACCACTGAGTTAATCTCGCATAATAAATTCGTGCACTTACTGGTTGTACATAACCTTTATCTGCTGCTTCCTGAAAAGTTAATCCACCAACGTTAATGTTGTTGATAATAGTTCCTTTCGCAAATACTCCATCAGGAATAATACCATCATTGGCAATTACAGCTCCTGAAGCGTCTTTTCTTGGCAAACCACCAAAATCTGCAGAACGGCCAAACAATGTACTTTCGAAAGCACCAAAGTTAGTACCATATTGATGTGTACCTGATGCCATTAAGCCACCAACTTTAGCATCAATTTGGAAACCTAAATTGAAGTTTTTAAATCTGATGTTATTGATTGAGCTTGCATTGAATTTTTCCATCATCGAGCCTAGAATCTTGTTACCCTGTCCAGCATCCCCACTTCTAAAGTAACTTCCATTAGCTTTTAACAATTTTTTACCATTGTTTGGGTTATCGATATTATTACCTGCCGCATCGGTTGCTTGATAAGAGGCATAACCATAACTTGTGTAAATGCTACCATATTCTTGACCAGCAATAGCAACAGATGTCATGTCAGCACCAAATGCATAACCCAAAGTGTAAGAATCTACTCCAGGTGCCAATTCGATAATTTTATTCTTGTTTCTTGCAAAATTAATTGAACTCGTCCATTCTAGGTTTTTAGTTTTGATAGGTGTACCTGTCAACAAGATCTCAATACCTTGATTTTGGATGTTACCCGCATTAAACAGTTTTTTTGTAACACCAGATTCAGAAGGCAATGCTAAAGATAAAATCTGATTTTTTGTATTCTTTTTATAATAAGAGAAATCAATACCTAAACGATCTTTAAAGAAACGCAATTCGGTACCTAACTCCAGTTCTTTTGTTAATTCATTTTTAAGGGCATCATTTCCTAGTGTGTATTCTGGATAGCCATATCTAGGCATCTGTTTTCCATTCTCGTCAGTATAAGTACCTAAGAACTGATATTTGCCTGCACTTGTAACATAAGGACTAGTTCCTAATCCTGTATATCCAAAGTTAGCTCTTAATTTACCATAGGAAAGGAAATCGAAAGCAGATTTATTTTTTAAAGATTCTGAGAAAACATATGATAAACCAACAGCTGGGTAAGTATATGAGTAATCACCGTGTCCGTCAGGATAAGTTAAAGTTGAAGACCAGTCATTCCTTACGCTAAAGTTTAAAGTCAGCATATTTTTATAGGTCAAATCACCAAAACCATATACAGCATCTGTTCTTTGACTACCATCCAGGCGAGTATCCGTTACCGCAGCATTTACAGAATTGCCCATAAAGAATTTTCCTGGGTCTTTTAATCCACCATCTGTTCTGGTACGGGTATAGTTGTTACCAAAATCTTTGGTCGTTTCAGCACCTAAGCTCATATTGAAGTCAAAATCATCGCTTAATTTCTTACTTCCGTTCAACAAAAACTGCAATCTGCTGCTTTTTTGATTTGATTGACTTAAAGCATATTCTCCTCCTGCAAACCCTACACCGCTACCAATGTTTTTTGTTTCTCCAGTAATATTAATTTGGTTCAATGTTCCTCTAACAAGTGCATTTAGCCAAGGTGTTATATTTGCTTTAACATCTATATTACCTCTAAAATTATTCTCCCGTTGTCTTACATTTGTTTCGTAAATATTGAACCAAAGGGGCGATAAACCATAGGGATCGTCGTTGCCGCTTAATACTCCTCCATTTACAGGATCGATGTATTTATTCTTCCAATAATTTGTATCATAGTTTCTAGGGTTACCATAAACAAGGGCAAACAGTGGGTTATTATTGTTTGATTGGTTGATTGGGTTAAAACTATTGCTGATGGTATAATTCACACCTGCGTTTATTTCGAATATTTTCCCGAATTTTTGAGAACCTCTAAAATCCAAAGCGTCGCGGTCGAATTTATTATTCGGCAAAATACCTGTACTATATAATTTTGAATAGGAAAGTCTGAATGTTCCAGTTTCATTACCACCTTGAAATGCCAAATTTGAATTGCTATAGTTACCTAGCTTATATGCGTCTAGTAAATTGTTTGGCTGTGCATTCCAGCTAATCATTCTGCCGTCAATATCTTTTACCTGGCTTCCGTCGAAACGGGGACCAAAGCTCCAAAAATAGTTTGCCGCATCAATTATAGGTGTACCAGAAGCATCTTTTGCGAAAGTTGGATTAATACCCGAACCAAATTCGTTCTGTAAATCCATTGTTTTGTATGCTTCCTCAATAGTTTGTGTATGTGAAAATGAAATACCTAAACCCTGACCACCCTTGCCTTTTTTAGATGTAATTAAAAGTACTCCATTTTGTGCTCTCGAACCATATAGCGAACTTGCGGCAGCACCTTTTAAAACGGTAATACTCTCATAATCATCGGCATTCAGATTTTTCATGATATTTCCAAAATCCTGAGGGCTGTTTCCGTAAGAATCGGCTCCACTTACTCCAGGCTGGATAAGAACACCATCAATAACAACTAAAGGTTGTGTATTTGGGCTTAAAGACGAGTTACCCCTAATTCTGATTCTTGATGACGACTGCGGCCCTCCAGAACCTTGATTGATCATTACACCGGCCACTTTACCTTGTAGTGCATTTACAATATTCTGTTCGTTAGCCCTAACTAAATCCTCACCTTTTACTTCTTGAATAGAGTAACTCAGCTTCCTAGTCTGTTGTTTTACACCAAAGCCTGTGGTTACAGTAACTTCTTCTAGAGATTTAGAATCTTCTTTTAAAGAAATGTTGAAATTTTTGTTGCTTCCTACTGTTACTTCCTGACGCAGGAAACCAACGGCAGAAAAAACAAGTATATCATTACTTGAAGCACTGATGCTAAATTTACCATTCGCATCGGTTTGAGTTGATTTTTGTGTACTTTTTACAGAAACATTTGCTCCTGGAAACGGCCCGGACGCATCTTTTACCGTCCCCGTAATTATAGTTTGTGCTTGAGCTGCGATTGCAAAAAATGCGAGTAAAAGCAGACTCAAAAATTTAAAGTAAATTTTCTTCATGTCCTATTTTGTTAGTTTTTAAATAATGTGATTAGTTGGTTTTAATTTTTAGTTTGGTTTGTTTTATGCCATAATTTTAGTTTAAGTTATCATTGATGGGTTAATTCAATAGGCATATGTTTCGCCTACTAATTTTTTTATTGTGCGCTGTGTAACGGGAATATAACTAATTAATAATAACGACTAGCGAGCAATGAAGCCTTCATATCTAAATTATCAACTCTCTGCGGATCAATTTTGAAATCGTAATTACTTAGTTTAATTTGGTTTACAACAAACTTATGAAAAAAAAACATAAACAATGAAAACTTTTTAATTTTTTTAAAAAGGTGATTTTGACATAAAAAAAGCCTGCATTGAGCAAGCTTTCTTCTAAAAAAATATTGTATAAATTAATGGATGCCCATAAACAACCTGCTCCATCTTATTTTATGTAAGAAAGATGCGGTACTATCCCAACTCATCCAAACAAATAAGGCTTTACCAACAATATGATCTTCGGGTACAAAACCCCAATAGCGCGAATCGGCCGAATTGTGGCGGTTATCACCCATCATCCAATAGTAGTCCATTTTAAAAGTATAAGTAGTAGCCACTTTATCATTAATATACCAAACACCTGCTTTTTGCTCTACTTTATTCCCTTCGTAGGTTCTAATCGCCCTGTAATACAACGGCATGGTATTGCTATCGATTTTAACCGTCCATCCTTTTGAAGGGATTTTAATCGGGCCGAAGTTATCCCTGTTCCATACCCTGTTTGGATCGTTCGGAAAAACACCTCCCGGAACAGCTCCGGCAGGATCTGGACTTAAGGTAACTGATTTCACAAAATCAAATGCTTTTAATTTATCGGCAATTTCTGGCGAGGCATCTACAACATATGTTTTATCTGCAACGGCAGGTGTTCCACCTAAATTCAGTTTAAATTCATCAAGTACAGAATAATTAAAATCCATGGTTTTAAACTCGATGCGATATGGCATCATACCCGTGTTTTTTAAAGGCTCATTTTTGCCATTTACATTGGCAACACCATTGCTCATCGAAATTACATCGCCCGGAATACCTATACATCTTTTAATAAAATTCTCACGTTTATCTACCGGACGGTCTATTATCGTAAATGTGCTTCTAACCTGCTGCCGGCCCATGCTGCGTTCTAATGCATAATAACTTTCTGCCTGGTTTTCTACGGCAACAGTATCTCCTTCGGGAAAGTTGAACACTACAACATCGTTTCTCTTAATTTTAGATAAACCCGGTAAACGATGATATTTCCACTGCACACCATCCCAATAAGCTTTGGTAGAAGTAGTTAAAGGCATAGTATGGTGAGCAAAAGGAAAAGCAACCGGAGTCATCGGGATACGCGCACCGTAATTAACTTTACTCACAAAAAGGAAATCGCCAATAAGTAAAGATCTTTCCATCGACCCCGATGGAATGGTGTAAGCCTCAATAAAAAATACGCGGATGATGGTTGCTGCCACTACTGCAAAAACAATTGCATCAACCCACTCACGGGTTTTAGTTTTTTTCTTCTTTGGGGCATCTTTTTTTCGTTGCCAGAATTTATAATTCATATATCTTATTTTTGGTTTGCGATTTATTAATCGGTTACCTGTTATCTGTAATCCTTCGGTGTGATTTCACAGATTAAATGATCTCACACATTATATTATACTTTGGTCTTTTAGCTTTGGACTTTATTCAAAAATATCAGTAATGCTAAAAAATCCTCTTCTATCTTTCAGCCATTCTGCCGCCACAACTGCACCTAAAGCAAAACCAGCTCTATTATGGGCAGTGTGTTTAATTTCTATTTCATCTACCTCACTACTGTAAATTACAGTATGTGTACCTGGAATATTTTCTATCCTATGCGATTCTATCAGCAACTGTTCCGATTTCGGAAACAATTCAACATCTGTTCCTACCACTTCGTTTAACCACTCCTGTTTTCTGTCCAGGTTGTCTACAATCCCTTCTGCAAGGGTAATCGCTGTACCACTTGGTGCATCCAGTTTTTGTGTATGATGAATTTCTTCAACCTGCACCTCATAGGCAGGGTAATTATTCATCAGCTTTGCCAAAGTTTGGTTAAGCTTAAAAAATAAATTTACGCCAATACTAAAGTTAGACCCATAAAGCAGGGTATTGTTACTGTTGTTGCAATCGTCTTTTACTTCCTGGAGTTTTCCATACCAGCCTGTTGTACCTACAACTATAGGCACATTGGCATCAAAGCAGGCATCAATATTTTTTAAAACCGAATCAGGCGTACTAAAATCGATGGCTACATCAGCCGATTTTAAATTTTGTCTGGTTAAATCTTCCTGATTATCGATCGTTATTTTTAGAACAATTTCGTGGCCACGTTCTACTGCAAATTTTTCGATAATCTGCCCCATTTTACCGTATCCTAAAAGCGCAATTTTCATGTGTTTATAGTTTAGTTTTAATTGTGATGAAGCTATCAGATTTTTCACCAATGTGGATGTTTTTAATGGTGCTCAAGAAGGCTTGAGCCATTTATTCATCCAATTTTGATTTGAAAATCATGATGGTTTCATCTGTTTATATTTTTTGAGTTTCTATTTTTATTTTTTGTTCTTAATCTTAGCACTTAATTATCAAATCATTACGACTTCAAATGTTTATCCTATATTGAATATCCATGATGGTTTTCGATATTAAAATGTTAGTGATAATTTTAACGCAGGCGTTGCATTGAAACCATACATTGAATTGGCATTAATCATAGATGGCATTACCTTAAAAGAAAGGTTATCATCAATATTGAAGAAATGTAAACGGGCTGCAACATAGGCGTCAACTACATTGGCGAAATAAACCAGACCGTAAGAGAACAATACAATCTGTTTATTTCTTCTATAGGTATCTTTACGTTGGGTTATGCCTGTAGTAGAATAACGACTGCCAAAAGGACCGTTAGGATCAGGCTGATCGTTATGCGAGTCGCGGTACTGTAATTCTGTTAGCGCTAAATTGTATTGCTTGCTACTTTCGATGTACGACATGGTAAGTACGGTTATACCACCATAAATAGCTGCAATTTTACCACCAGTGTACAGCTTTTGAAAAAACTGGCTTTTTCCTGCTCTTGTACCGTAACCGTCGTTAAGCAGTTGTATATTGTACAATTGCCCCCACCCTGGTATAATCATCGATCTGAAAACCGCTTTTCTACCGGCAACCTTACCCGGATTAACATACTTGGCTTTCATCGAATCCTTTCTGGTCATCGGTTTTTTAGCCGCAGTATCTAACGATTTAGATAATTTGATTTTCGAAGTATCAGCAGGTTTTAATACCGTATCCTTAACCTGCGCCGAGGCTAAGTTTACAACAAAAAATGTAAATGCAGCAACCAGTATTAAAAGCTTAGTCTTTTGCATTACCAGTCTAATAACTCTAAAATTCGGTTTAAGTCGTCATCACTCATAAAAGGAATTTCTATGGCCCCCTTACCGTTCTGACTTACTTTTAACTTTACTCGGGTAGCAAATTTAGAAGCCAGATCATCCTGTAATTTTTGATACTGAAAAGAAACCGCTTTTTCTTTCAATTTTTCGCTGCCTTTTAAAGGTACATGCTGCAGATTACGTACAAGCTCTTCTACCTTACGTACGGATAATCCTTTTTCTAAAATTTCCTGGTGGATAAACAGCTGTTTGTCAACACCATCAACATTAATTAAGGCTCTTGCATGCCCCATGCTAATTTTCTGATCGCGGATGGAAGCCTGAATGGCTGGCGGAAGTTTTAACAAACGCAGGTAATTGGTAACCGTTGTACGATTTTTACCTACACGTTCGCCTAATTGTTCTTGTTTTAAGCCTACCTCGTCAATCATCCTTTGGAAACTCAATGCCACTTCAATAGCATTTAAATTTTCGCGCTGAATATTTTCGATCAAGGCCATTTCCAACATCTGTTGGTCGTTGGCACTGCGGATGTAAGCAGGAATCTGTGTTAAACCAGCTAGTTTCGAAGCCCTGAACCTACGCTCGCCAGAAATGAGCTGATATTTGTTTGCGCCAAGTTTTCTAACCGTAATTGGCTGTATTAAACCTTGTATCTTAATCGAATCGGCAAGCTCGTTTAATGCTACCTGATCAAATTCGGTACGTGGCTGGTATGGATTGGTTTCAACTTCAGTTAAACTTACGTGACTGATATTGCCAATCTGCTCGGTTTCGCTCACAGCATTTACCTGCTGTTTTGGAGGATGAGAAGATTCGCTATCATCTAAAAGCGCACTTAACCCTCTTCCTAAACCTGTTTTTCGCTGAAAAGATGTCATCTATAATTTATAAAGTTGCTGTTCCTATGTTTTCTTCTTCCTTTAAAAGGCCGTTTTTCTTTACAATTTCGCGGGCAAGGTTAAGGTAGTTAATGGCACCTTTGCAATTGGCATCATGCATAATTACCGAAACACCATAACTTGGCGCTTCACTTAAACGTGTATTACGCTGAATAATGGTATCGAAAACCAGTTCGTGGAAATGTGTTTTTACCTCTTCTACCACCTGGTTTGATAAACGTAAACGTACATCGTACATGGTTAGTAAAATACCTTCAATTTCCAGATCAGGGTTTAAACGGTTCTGAACAATTTTGATGGTATTTAATAATTTACCTAAACCTTCTAGCGCGAAATACTCACACTGAACAGGAATAATAACCGAATCGGCAGCTGTTAAGGCATTGATGGTGATTAAGCCTAAAGATGGTGAACAATCGATGATAATAAAATCATACTGATCTTTGATTTTCTCCAAAACCGCTTTCATTTTGTATTCGCGGTTGTTCAGGTTAATCATCTCGATTTCTGCACCAACCAGATCGATGTGGGCAGGCAGCAAATCTAAATTTGGTGTATCCGTTTTTTGGATGGCCTGTAAAGGATCGATATCATTAATGATACACTCATAAATACTATCTTTAATATTCCGGGGATCGAAACCGATACCTGAAGTCGAATTTGCCTGAGGATCAGCATCAACCAGTAAAGTTTTGTATTCTAATACGGCCAAACTCGCAGCCAGGTTTATAGATGAAGTTGTTTTACCAACACCACCTTTTTGATTTGCTAATGCAATAATTTTGCTCATCTATGTATCCGAAATTTACTTAACGTTTATTTGGGCTGTGTTATTTATGCGTTTTAATTGGCAAAAAGTTCTATTTTTGCGTTGTTTACGGCCTTTTTCACAATCAGCTAAGATACAAACTATATGGCAATTTTAGCAAGAAGCGTGTCTGGGTTTTACACATCTTATTAACAATTATCCATGATCACAATTATAGCCGCTACCAACAGGCCCAATAGCAATACGCTAAAAGTTGCTAAATATTACCAAAGGCAACTAAAAGAAAAAGGAGCTGATGCCAGTTTGTTCAGCCTGGAGCACCTGCCTATAGATGTTTTGAATACGGATATGTATGGCAAACGATCAGAAGCTTTTCAGGAAATCCAGAACATGATCAATAACACCGAAAAGTTTTTATTTGTCATGCCAGAGTACAATGGAAGCTACCCAGGTGTACTAAAAGTATTAATAGATGCCTGTAATTTCCCTGATAGTTTTTATGATAAAAAGGCTGCTTTAGTCGGCATTTCTTCTGGCAAATATGGTAATATCCGTGGTGTAGATCATTTCACTGGCGTTTGTCATTATATTCATCTGCATATTTTACCCTTACGTTTGCACATTCCTAATATTAAAACAGAGTTAGATGCAGAGGGTAATTTCAATCATCCGGATACCATCAAGTTTACCAACGAGCAGATAGAAAAGTTTATCAAATTCTAATCGCCGTTCTTTTTTCTGCACCCTGCAACCCTAAATCATGGCACAGACCAGGCCCCTAAACCCAATGGAAGCGGGCATGCAGTAAAGCGGACAGTGGGACTGCACAAACCTAAATTTTACCAAACCTGCTTTCCGAAAAAATAAAAATCCATTCTTTTTTTTGAAAAGCAAAGCCTGTATTTCATAGCAGCGTTTGTCCCTGCTCTCTGCTTTACTCCGTTGCACTGCGTGTTCGCTGCGATCAGGTTTAGGGACAAAAGAAAGTGCCATGACCTTAAAACCTTTTGAGTGATATTAAATTTTTATGCTCAGACGCCCTGCAGCCCTAAATCTTATTACCAGCCGCGCCACCTAAACCCGATGGGAAGCGGCACGCAGTAAAGCAGACAGCGGGAACTGTACAAACCTAAATTTTACCAAACCTGCTTTCCAAAAAAATAAAAATCCATTCTTTTTTTTGGAAAGCAAAGCCTGTATTTCATATTAGCGTCACTCCTGCTTTCTGTTACAAGTCCTCGCTCCATGCTTCGCTGTGGGCTTTCCACGTCAATCAGATTTAGGAACCTAAACAGCGCATTAAACCTTCAGAAGCAATGGTTCAAAATGATAAAAACCCTTCCAAAATGAAAAGGTTTTTTGCTTAAAATAATTTCAAAAAACATCATAAAAGACTAAAAAACAATAACTTAATCCACAACCCAATCTACTGGCATAGCTATTGACTACAGGCTAAACGGATAACTATTTATTTAACCTTGGTATATAGTTTAGTTAGTAAGAAAACAGATTTAATTATAACCTATTTTTACACAAAAAAGAGAAAAATTGCTTTGCGTTAATAGCGAACATCTCGCCGCCCTTTGCGTTAAACAAAAAAGTCATGAAACCATCAATGATTTTCAAATATCATACAATAAAATAAGCAAATCATGATAGCTTCATTACCATTAAAAAAAACATAAACAGATGAAAATAAAAACCAAGCTCCGCCTCGGATTCGGGTTTCTCTTTATACTTGTTTTATCCTTCGGATTAATCGCGCTCTTTTTCTTAAACGAGCTTTCCGATAAATCGAAGGTAATCCTTAAAGACAACTACAAATCGTTGAATTATGTTGCTGCAATGCGCAATGTAATCGATCAGAACCAATTTCCATTAAGCAGTACTCAACTGGCTGTATTTAAGGAAAACTTAAAAAACGAAGGGTTAAACATTACCGAACCTGGCGAAAAAGTGGCTTTCCAGAAATTGGAAACGGCTTTTAACATGCTAAAAGGCCAACAACCGTTAACCATTAAAGAAAATAGCATTAAAAATTTGCGCGTTGCGCTGCAAAATATCGAACAGGTAAATATGAAGGCCATTTATGATAAAAATGAATTGGCTAACGAAACCTCATCAAGGGCGAACCTTTACATCATGATTGCCGCTACCTTGAGTTTTATTATCCTCTTTACATTCATTGTAAACTTTCCAGGTTTTGTGGCGAACCCTCTTGCCGAATTTAGTGCTGCGATTAAACAGATCAGTCGTAAAAATTATAAACAGCGCCTGCATTTCGAAAACGAAGATGAGTTTACAGAACTGGCAGATTCCTTTAACGGAATGGTGGTTAAACTTAATGAATGGGAAAACAGCAACTTATCTAAAATTAAAATCTGAAAAATCGCGTATTGAGGCCATTATTGCACAAATGCAGGATGCCATAATCGGCCTAAATGAAAAGGGAGAAGTACTCTTTCTAAATCATCTGGCTGCAAAATTGATGAGTCTGGATGAAGATAAGGTTATTGGCCAAAACGTGGCAGAACTGATGCAGAAGAACGAGCTGCTTAAACGGATCATTAAACCCGAAACCAATGATAATACCCTGAAAATTTATGCTGATGATAAAGAATCTTATTTCCTGTTGGAAAACCGCGAAATCATTATCCCAAATTATGAAGAGCAGGATGAAAACACTTTAATTGCCTCGTCTAAATCTGCTGGAAGCGTTTACACATTAAAAAATATTACGCAGTTTAAGGAGCTCGATGAAGCCAAAACAAATTTTATCGCTACAGTTTCGCACGAGTTAAAAACACCACTATCATCTATCAAAATGAGCTTGAAATTGCTAAACGATGAGCGTGTGGGGGCCATGAACGAAGAACAGCATGAGCTGCTCAACCACATCAAAGAAGATAGCGACAGACTACTAAAAATCACCAGCGAACTTTTAGATCTTTCGCAGGTAGAAACCGGTAATTTAAAACTCACTCTTGCCATAACCAAACCTGAAGAAATTGTAAGTTATGCAGTTGATGCCGTTAAATTTCAGGCTGAACAAAAATCGATTCAACTGGTACTTAACTGCAGTCAGAACTTGCCGGATGTGAATGCCGATATCCAGAAAACAGCTTGGGTACTGGTTAACTTTTTATCGAATGCATTGCGGTACAGTTCAGAAAAATCGAAGGTAATCATCGATGTTTTCAAAAAAGACAAGTTTATCGAATTCTCTGTACGCGATTTTGGAAAAGGTATTGACGAAAAATACCAGAAAAGATTATTCGACAGGTATTTCCAGGTACCGACCGATGGACAGAATAAATCGGGCTCTGGCTTAGGCCTTGCCATTTCTAAAGATTTTATTGAAGCCGAAAACGGAAAAATATGGGTGGTAAGCGCCATTGGCGAAGGCAGTAAGTTTTGTTTCAGCTTGCCAGTTGTGGAGTAGCTCTATTTCTTTTAACCGCAAAGGGCGCAAAGTTTTACGCAAAGTATTGCAGAGGCAAAATGGAAGAAGGAAATTTGCAATGAAAAATCGCACCGCCAAACGCCACCCTCACAGCGCTACACAATATAAGGCTCCATTTCCTTATCAATGCTTTTACGCAGTTCCATTAATTTAATGGCGTAGCCATGCATGGCAATTTCTTTTTCGGTTTTTGGCTTAAAGGCTGGGATCGCTTTTGGTTGTCCATCGTCGTCTACCGCAACAAAAACAATAATACAGTGAGTATTTTTAACAAAATCGGCCTGCCCAACAGGTTTCGAAAAAGCATCAACGGCAATATGCATACTGGTTTTACCCGTATAAATAATGCGTGCTTCCATTTTAACCAGGTGCCCGATATGAACAGGATGAAAAAAACGGATCCCCCCAACATAAACCGTTACACAATAAGTCTGGCTCCATTGTAAAGCACAGGCAAAAGCAGCCTGATCAATCCATTTCATCATCATCCCCCCGTGTACCTTACCTCCATAATTAACATCAGAGGGTTCGCTTAAAAATTGAAGTTCGATATGGTTTTTGGTTCTGGGCATGGTAATATGCTGTTAAAAATTGCTTGGTTTTAATGTCTTTGCTAAGATATTATAAAATAAGATATTTTTCTGCAGTCAGCTGTTATGATCTGTTAAGACGTCATGGCATAATTAATTGCCAAACACAAAAAATAGTCCCACAGATTTAAGGTGATTACCGTAAATTGATTATTTTTCTGCAGCTATCAGTGATCTGCGGGAAAGAACTGTCCCAGGGGTCGTCATCCTGAGTTCATCTCAGTATCTAACTCGCATGATTTGAATTGCAAAAGTTCTAGTGCAGTCAGATGTTACCATCTGACTGTTGGATTTAGCCTACTGTCAGTTGGTAACCACTGACACCACCAAAACATTTAACCATAGATGATATTTAATCCGTGTTTATCTGTGTACATGCGTGGCAAAAAACAATAAAAAAATCGTAGCGAGACGCTACGACTAGATTCAGTGTGCAGTCGGATGTTACCATCTGACTGATAGATAACGTCGAGTCAATTGCTAACAACCGACACCACCTAATCAAATTATTTCGCCATAATACTAATCGCGTACCCTCCACCTGGTGCACAATATTGAGCTAATTTAGTTTTATTGGTTACCTCCATTTTGCGAATGGTATAGGCTTTAGGATTGGTTTCGTAGTGGGCATCTTTTGCATCGGCATAAATGGTTGCAGCATATTTTTTCCCAGGATCCAAAAAGCTAAAATCGATTTTAGATGTTCGGGCCACCTCATCATTGGTTCGGCCAACAAACCAGTTGTTTTTACCTTTCGCTTTACGCGCAAAAGTGATATAATCGCCTGGTTCTGCTTCTAAAACTTTGGTATCGTCCCAATCTACTGCCACATCTTTAATAAACTGGAAAGCATCCATGTACTTGTTATACGTTTCAGGCAAATCGGCGGCCATTTGCAGCGGACTATACATGGTAACATAAAGTGCCAACTGACGGGCTAAGGTGCTGTGTACAAAAGAGGTGTTTTCGGGATTATAGGCACTTACTTTAGTTTCAAAAATACCAGGGGTATAATCCATTGGCCCACCTATTAAACGTGTAAAGGGCAAAATGGTAGTATGATCGGCATTGTTGCCGCCAAAAGCTTCGTATTCTGTCCCCCTTGCCGATTCGTTTCCGATTAAGTTCGGATAAGTACGCGCCAGGCCTGTTGGGCGAACAGCCTCATGTGCATTCACCATAATTTTATATTCTGCTGCTTTTTGGATGGCATACAGGTAATGATTGTTTAACCATTGGCCATAATGATGTTCTCCCCTAGGGATTATGTTGCCTACATAACCGCTTTTAACGGCATCGTAACCATTGGCTTTCATAAATTTATAAGCAGTATCTAAATGGCGTTCATAATTACGTACCGATGAAGAAGTTTCATGGTGCATAATCATTTTAATACCTTTACTTGCGGCGTAACGGTGTAATTCTTTTACATCGAAATCCGGATAGGGAGTTACAAAATCAAATACATAATCTTTTGTTTTACCAAACCAATCCTCCCAGCCTTCGTTCCAGCCTTCAACCAAAACAGCATCTAATCCGTTTTTAGCAGCAAAATCAATGTATTCTTTTACATGTGCGGTATTTGCAGCATGTTTCCCATTGGGTTTTGTTTTGGCATAATCGGTTACACCCAATTGCACACTGGTTAAATCATTATAGGCCCAGGTACTTTTACCTGTAATCATTTCCCACCAAACACCTACGTACTTGGTTGGTTTTATCCACGATATATCTTTAAATTTTGTTGGCTCGTTTAAGTTATAGGTTAGCTTTGAGGTTAAAATGTCACCTGCTTTATCACTCACAATAATGGTTCTCCAGGGCGATAAACAGGGTGCCTGCAAATAACCTTTATCACCAACTGCATCTGGCGTTAGCCACGATTCTAAAATCATGTTTTTATCGTCGAGATTTAACGACATTAGCGAATAGTTGATCAATGCCGCTTCATGGATATTGATGTACAAACCATCTTTACTCTTCATCATTAAAGGCGTTTGTAAACCTGTTGGTGAGAAAGTAGTTTGCGACGCATTTGGTGTAACCGCAGCTTTCATTTTACTGCGTACTTCTGATAAGTTTGAAGTTACCGTACTGTATTCCTGTGTATCATAATCGCCAGGAAGCCAAAATGCTTTATGATCGCCAGCTAAGGCAAACTGGGTTTTCTCTTCTTTAATTACGAAATAATCTAAGTTTTTTTGTTCAGGAAATTCATATCTAAAACCCAAACCATCGTTAAACAAACGTAACCTCACAATAATATAGCGGTTAGTTTCTTTTTGCGTTAAAGTTACCGCCAGTTCGTTGTAATGATTTACAATTTCTTTTACTTCGCCCCAAACCGGTTTCCAGGTTTCGTTAAAAGTACTGGTTTTAATATCGGTTATGGTAAAACCTTTCATTAAAGATTTACCATCTTTAAGTTCAAGCCCCAGCTTGCTGGTTTTAATAACGTCTTTTCCTTTGTACTTTAAGCTATAGGTTGGCACTCCCCCTTCGGCCAAAGCAAAACTGGCTACTAAATTGCCATCTGGCGACTTCAAATCCTTCTCGGGAACGTTCCCGAAAACATTCACAAAAAATAGCAAAGTGCATATTAAAGTAAGTACTCCAGAGCGGTTAAAGGATTGGTTAGGTTTCTTATTCATGTTATCATTTATTTTTTATTGTTACTATTTATATACATTAGAACTTGCAGGCTTTGGTTTCTCTAATATAAAAACGCATTTAATTAAATACAATTAATATTTAATTAGATACTAATCCGGTATAACCTGATATAAAAAGTATTTCTACTTTACTATGTTTCGGTCCATGAAGACACGAACCGCGGCGGAAGTTAATATTATTTTTAATAGCCTCATTGAGCGCTAAGCCGTTTAAAAACCTGCGAGGTCTAGTCACGCAATACCTTCACGTTAAGGATTGTAAGGGTTTAGTACCGATTAAGCATCTGTTTTTATTTAATTACGATGTGCTTGCTTGTTTCACAGGTTTTCATCGGTACCGATGAAAAGCGTAGCGTAGCCCTGAAAAGCCGCCCTCTTTCCCGTTTTTCACGGGATTGGGGAACACCCAAATCAGCTGGTAGTTTGCAGTTCACACCTGGTAATGAGTAACGTTGGCCAATGTAAAATAGATCCTGAAACAAGTTCAGGATGACGATACGATACAAAAATCGGGACGGGATGACGCACTGCGAGTTACTCTAAAAGCAAGGTATCATCGTCCTCATCTGTTAAGCTCAGCTGCACACTATCGCTACCGGCAATGCCTTCTATCGAACCGCGGATATGGGTCGCATTTAATAATACTTTCTCTAACTGCTTTTCACGTGCTTTCCATAAGCGTTCCATCGCATCACGTTCGCGTTGTATGGATAGTTTCATGCTCATAAAACCTTCTCTAATGGCTTTCCATTGTTCTGAAAACTCTGCGCCCATTAAATAATCGTAAAGCATGTGCATTTTTTCGCCGCGGTTTTCCTGCGATTTTACTGCACCGGCCAAGCGTAAAATACCTTCACGCAACACATAGGCTACGGCATTTACCTCTTCGAAAGAGCAGATCCAAACCCCATCGCGCTGCCCGAAACAATCCATACCTTTTGGGTAACATTGACTCACAATTACCGCTACATCAATGCCCATACTGCGCATATCTTTTTTCAGTTTCTCGATCCAGTCGCCACCAAAATCTTTGGTACGCTTGCTTTCGTAAATAATTTTACCGCATTCCTGTCCAAATTGGTTGCGCACCACTTGTACACAATCTGCACCACGCACTCCTTTACCAACTTCTTCAATTAAATCAAAGGGATAATTGGTACGAAGCAATTCTTCCAAAATCAGTTCCTGCACTTCGCCCTGCAATTGCATACTGCCCTGCTCAGCCTTACGTTTCATTTCTTCGGCCAATTTTTTCTGGTCGTCGAGCTGTTTTTCCAATTCCTTTAAACGCAATTGATGTTCGGTATCTTTAATACTATTTTTTTCTGCCTCTTGCTTACGGATCTGTTCTACCAATTCGTTACGCTGCTCCTGCATTTTACGTTGAAATGCAAGTTCCATTTCTTCCTCTTTTACCTTAAGGCTTTCCTCGCGGCGTAAAAAATCCAGTTCTTTTTCGCGGGCCAACTTTAGTTTTTCGGCATTATCTTTTGCATTACCTTCGAGCATTTGCAGTTTTGTTTCAAAATCGGCCGAAATGCTTTTACGCAGGTTTTCCTCCAGACTATCCTTAAGCTTGGTTTTCTCCTCAGCAAGTCTAACATCAAAAGCTTTTAATTGCTGCTGTTTTTCTGATTCAAAAATCTGCAGTTTACGTTGATATTCTTCATCTTTCTGCCTTGCATAAGCAGCCGCTTTCTCACGTAACTCTTTCTTATAATCTTCGGCCATGGCTTCTTCCATCGGAAAAACATGGGCACAGTTGGGGCATTTTATTTCGGTAGGCATTGATTATTGTTTTAACTACTAAGGTGCAAAGCACACCAAGGTTTTTTTATTGGTAAAGATATTAAAGCTTTTGATCAATGTATAAACGAGTTTTGCACCGTTACCATTAAAGTACCTTCGATCTGATTTCGTGACCTGAGGCTAAAATTTTACTTACCGGGCATTTTGCGGCAATTTCTTCCAATCTAATTTTTTGTTCTTCGGTAAGTATTCCGGTACATACAATTTCTTCAAAAAATATGGTTTCCCCGTTTTCGGTATCAATATTTACTTCCACCTCAATTTTATCAATTGGCCATTCTTTTCTATCGGCATACATCCTTAAGGTAATGGCTACACACGATGCCAAAGAAGCCATTAACAATCCTTTTGGGGCAAAACCTTTATGGGTACCACCCAGTTCCAAAGGCTCGTCTACTATAATATCATGAGAACCATTTGTTACAGAACATGCATAATGCTCTTTATTTATTGTCGCTTTTACCATATAATTAGTTTTAGTACCTCAAATATTGTGCTTTAACTTTAAACTTAGGTAAAAGTCTAGTCTTTTTTTGAAAATGAATTGAGAAGTCGAAAGCTTTAACAAAAAAGCTATTGATTGCTTTCCAAATCAAAAAACATCAAACATTATATCAAGCGAATTGTTCACTTATAAAACCACATGATCATGAAATACAGAAAGTTAATTGGAAAATATTTAAAGCACGAATCGGATAACAGTGCAAAAATAGCACTTGCTTTAGTGGCTGGTTTAGCCGCAGGTGCAGTAATTAGTATTCTATTTGCACCTGATAGCGGCGCAGGTACCCGTGGAAAAATTGCAGGCGGCGCCAAAAATCTTCGTTATGGATTCCAGGACAAATATAATCTTTTAAAAGAAAAGGTTTTTGGTGTAGAAGCTATCGAAGAAGATATTGTTGAACATGAAGTGCCTCATTTTAAACATACTGTTGCTAAGAAACGTAAATCAGATGTGAAAGAAATTTTAGAAAGTGCCCATGAAAATGGCCAGGTACAAGAAGGCCAAGGATAAAATGTGGCAAGGTATTAATTGATTAAAGTATAAATCAATTAATACCTTGCCATCCCCCTTTATCATTTAAACAAATTCTTAGTTTTACAGGATAATATCTATATATGATTTTTATCCTCTCAAAGATTTTGCTTTTCCTCATTAAACCTATAGTGTGGATTTTTGTGCTTTTGATTTTTGCAATTGCATCAAAACAATATAAACAAAGGAAAAGGTATTTAATCTGTATTTTGATTATTTTCTTCTTTTTCTCTAATGCTTTTATTATTGGCAAAATAATGAACAGTTACGAAGCCAGGTATCCAAAAGCAGAAAAATTCGATGTCGGAATAGTACTTGGGGGCTTCTCTGGTTTAAACAAACGAAATAATGAAATTGCTTTTAATTGGGCAGGAGATAGATTGTTCCAGGCAATCGCACTTTATAAAAAAGGACAGATTAAGCAGATATTACTTAGTGGTGGGAGCGCAAATTTGATAGACCAAAAAATTAAAGAAGCTGATTTAGCCATTCAGTACTTAAAATTGATCGGCATTCCTGATTCTGCAATCCTGATTGAAAACCAAAGCAGAAATACAATTGAAAATGCAAGGTACAGCCTCGCACTCATCGCAAAAAGCCACCCTAAAGCTAAGATTTTGGTGATTACCAGTGCGTGGCACATCCCGAGGGCAAAACTGATTTTTGATAAACAGACAAAACAGAAAATCGAATACTACCCAACCAATTTTTCTGGAAATACCGACTTTGAATTTGGCGATTTCATCATCCCGAGTGCTACAGCTTTGGTAACATGGGAAATGTTATTTAAAGAATGGATTGGTTTAGCTGTTGACCGGATAAGGAGCTAACCGGTTTAACTGTTGAAATCGGTTAACTGGTTAATCGTTGAAATTAGTCGACGAAAATTTGCAATTAACCGATTTAAACAATTTATACAGTTACCCAGATTGTCTACACTTCAATTGCTTTCCAAAGCATATCTTTCAGTTCTAAAATATTTTTTTCAGCCACTGACGAAATAAATATAGATGGAATGTTTGGCAGATCCTGTTTCATTTCTTCCATCAGTTCTTCATCTAACATATCTGATTTGGTAATGGCTAAAACATGCGGTTTCTGCATTAATTCAGGATTGTAAGATTCCAGTTCGCTTTTAAGGATTTCGTATTCTTCTTTAATTGAACGGCTTGTATCAGCCGGGACCATGAACAACAATACCGAGTTACGCTCAATGTGGCGTAAGAAACGATAGCCCAAACCTTTACCTTTCGATGCACCTTCTATAATCCCAGGGATATCGGCCATTACAAAAGATTTTCCGCCCCTGTAACTTACAATACCCAGATTAGGAACAATGGTGGTAAAAGGATAATCGGCAATTTCTGGCTTAGCAGCCGAAACTACTGAAAGTAATGTAGATTTTCCTGCATTTGGGAAACCAACCAGGCCAACATCGGCCAAAACTTTTAATTCTAAAATGTTCCAAACCTCTTGTCCTTGCTCACCCGGTTGTGCAAAACGCGGTGTCTGTTGAACCGAATTTTTAAAGTGTGCATTCCCTAAGCCACCACGGCCACCGGCTGTTAAGATCTTAGTTTCACCATCTTTGGTAATTTCGAAAAGGATTTCTCCAGTTTCAGCATCTTTAGCAATGGTACCAAGCGGAACCTCCAGGATTTCATCTTTACCTTGTTTACCGAATTTATGGGAACTACCACCTGCTCCACCATCTTCAGCAATAATGTGCTTACGGTATTTAAGGTGCAATAATGTCCAGATATGGATACTGCCCTTAACGATAATGTGGCCACCACGACCGCCATCACCACCATCAGGCCCACCCATGGATGTTAAAATATCACGGTGCAAATGTGCCGAACCTGCCCCGCCCTTACCAGAACGGCAACAAATCTTTACATAATCTACGAAATTCGAACCCTGTGACATATTTTAATATTGAAATGTTAATACTGGAACGTCGAAAACAACAATTCCTTTAAAATTAAAGAGTTATAACGTTTTAACATTATAACTCTTTTTATGTTTTTGATATTGGATCGGGAATTAATTAAAACCGTCTCTTTATATCCGCTACGTGAACTTTATACCTTATACTGATCAATTACAGCGCAAAGATCATTATATACTGTTTCTATTTCACCTATCCCGTTTACTTTATTCAACTTTCCTTGCTCCTCATAATAAGGTAATACATGGATGGTTTTATCAAAGTATTCTGAAATCCGTTTTTTTAATTTTTCAGCATCGTCATCAGGACGGCCGCTGGTTTTGTGACGTTCGGCAATACGTTTTGTTAACTCCTCCTGGTCAACATCTAAAGCAATAACACCAGCAATTTTACTGCCTTTACGCTCCAAAAATAGATCGAGCTCAATTGCTTGCGGAACGGTACGCGGAAATCCATCAAACACGAATCCTTTAGCATCAGGATTTTTATCTACCTCTTCTTCAAGCATGGCAATTGTAATGGCATCAGGAACCAACTCTCCATCAGCTAACAATTGACTTACTTTTTTTCCTAATTCGGTTTCTCCTTTAACGTGTGCTCTAAAAAGATCGCCTGTTGAAACGTGTACCAACTGATATTTTGCAATCAGCTTTTCAGATTGGGTGCCTTTACCCGCCCCTGGAGGGCCAAAGAGAACTAAATTAAGCATTCAAGTTGTTTAGGTTGTCTTCAAAAATTAAAAAAGCCTTATTCCTATGGCTCTGTTAAAAGTAATATTCAAATCACTGATTAATAGGATTAGACATTGTTACTTTCAAGGCTGCAAATATATAATTATTAATTTAGATGCCATTTAAAATTGATGATTTATTTAAAAATGGGCTATTTTAATGACATTTATCTTCTTCTAAGAAGAATCTTATGCCATTTTTATATTTAACAGAATTTTCTTCAAATACTAACGGGTCTGACCAAACAATCCTTTTACATTTTTATTAATTTTACAAAAAACGTAAGTATTAATAACATTACTGAGCTGATATCTTCCAATATACTAAGATTGAAAAAAAAGAAGTGCAACAATGTTCCCATCAGCAGAAAATCATCCATTGCCTAGAATAGAAGATCCATTTTTATCGATCTCAAATTTAAAAGTCTGTGATATCAAGAGCCCTCTTGCTAAATTTTAGATAAGTAACAATAACCTTTGATCCAATTTTGTAACGGCTATAATCCTCTTGCTTAACCTCAATCCTTATTTTTTCATTTTTGAATGTGCCCGAAAAAGTCAGGTATTCTGCATGCTCTGTTTTGTCCCGACCAATAACTACACTCGTTAATCTGTTTTTTCCGTTTAATTTATCTTTCTTCCAATTGTATTTGCTGTACCTATCTGCCAACCAGGCAATACAGTAGCAAAAACTAAACATTAATAATCCTATAGCTGCAAAAGCGATATAGTCGTAATACTTCAGATTGCTGAGCGTTTCCTTTTCTACAGCTAAAGCAGCGATTATCCCAATAAAGAATATACCAGCAACAAGCGTAATTACAGCGATTCTCATGATTGCTTTTTGCGCTGTTTCCATTTGTGCTATTTCTTCTTCAGTTAAAGGAATATTTTCCTGTAACCGTATTTGCTTAAAGTCTATTTGATGATTCTCCATTTATTCCTTAGATCTGTAGCATATTAAATAATTTGTCCTCAACCAATAGCCATTATGAAGCAGTGGCTATGTCTTCTCGGTTAGATTGTGCTTTTGCCAAGGCTAACATTAACAGCAGGACAATTAAAGTAAAAACATTTTTCATTTGTATTTTTCAGCAAAGTAGATGAATTATTTTTTCGTTTTTATTTAGGAAATTTCATTTCCAAGTGATTGACGCCCAAAATAAAAGCCTTCTCCAATTTCAACAGTTGCAAACTACTCTTTCAGTTCCCCGCGTATAGCTAAATTAAAAATTTTATCAATTAATTTCTCTTTCGTTACTGCAATAATTTCCGAAATTGTGGTTTGATATTTATCCAATTAGTCATTTATGAATACCTATCGCTTCCATTTTAATAACGGCAAAAAAGACTCAACTATTCTGTTTTGGTTTTTTACCACCTTGCTGACTATTGCACTAACAGCTACCGTTTTACTGCTACATCCGGATCCACTTTTCCCTGCCTGGCTATTGCTGATCCTCTTACCATTAATGTTTATGGGCATTTACAGGTTGGTTAAAGTGGCCTCCAAAAGGCGATCGGGAGAAATTGTTTCGCTAAGTAAAGAAGGCTTTACCAGTTCCTGTTTCGGTTCTGTTTTGTTTTCAGAAATACATTCCATTCAGGTTCCAGTAAGACAAATAGGTCTCTTGGGGGGACGACAGGAAGACTTTTACAAAAACACGGATGTTGATACGCCTTACCTGGAATTTTCGATCACCACTCAGGATGGAAAAAGGTTAAATTGGATATTGAATGAGTGGGGTGGGATTTATAATTCAGAAGAAGAATTTTCAGTTTTCTATAACTTTCTTACAGCGCTAACCAATCAGCTGTATCAACTTTATCACACTAATGAGCCATACAACAGCTATTTAAAAATCCTTAGCGAGGAAGGTTCCTGGGAAAAGCGGGGTTAAGCAAAAAAGTCTTTCAACTGAACAACAAAAAAGGGAGGATTTTTCAATCCTCCCTTCAAGTGCACTTGTAGGGATTCGAACCCCAAACCTTCTCATCCGTAGTGAGATGCTCTATCCAATTGAGCTACAAATGCGCTTCCGTATCGTTAACGGACTGCAAAGGTATAATTTGATATTTTAATTTCCAATTAAATTTTAAAAAAATCTTAAAATAATTCTTTGCAGAATAAGCTTTACACGTTCAATGCATCATTAATTGCTTTAAAATCAGGCAAATCATGTGCATCTTCTAAAACTTCTGCATAAGCTATTTTTCCTTCTTCATTGATCACAAAAGCCGCTCTTTTAGAAACACCTTTCAATCCGAACGCAAATTCATCATAAAAAGCACCATAAGCTGCTGATACTTCTTTATTAAAATCAGACAATAAAGGGAACTGATAACTTTGAACTTCTTTAAACTTAGCCAAAGAGAACGGAGAATCAACCGAGATGCCAATTACCTGTGCACCTATCCCTTCGTAATAACTAAAATTATCACGCATGGTACATAATTGTTCTGTACACGTTCCGGTAAAAGCCATCGGGAAAAAGTGAATAATTACTTTTTTACCTTTGAAACCAGAAAGCGCAATTTCTGCTAAATCTGAACTGTATAATTTGAAATCAGGGGCGTTATTGCCAACTTGTAATGCCATTATGTATTTTTTTTATGGGTTAAAATTAATTGGTTCTTAGTTCATTGCCTATTAGTTTATTATTATTGTATCCCCAATGAACTAATAACCAGTAAACTAATTATCTTTTTTCATCTGCTGATCTAAAATTGCCAAGCCTTCTTCAAAACTATGTGGACAGTAATTTAGATCCTTAAGGGTCTTATCTAAAACAAAACCAGTTCTGATCGGTCGTTTAGCCGTTTGGTTTAAACTTACAGAACTTATTTCATTAATAAAGGATTGATCAAGGCTCCAAAAATGAGCAACTTTTCGCACTAAATCTGCAATACTCATGTAATCTTTACCCGATACGTGGTAAATTCCTTTTGCATTTTTTTCTACAACCAATAAGCAGGCTTCAGCCAAATCCTCGGCTAAGGTAGGCATACGCCATTGATCGTTTACTACATTAATAGGCGATGCTTTTGCTAATGCCTCTTTGGCCCACAATACAATATTGCTCCGGCTCATATCACTAGTTATCCCATATACCAATATTGTTCTTAAGATTGCCCAGTTTGCTTTTGAGTTCTTTAACAGCTCTTCCGCCAGTACTTTCGATTCGCCATAATAACTTACCGGATTAACTGCATCCTCTTCTTTATATGGTCCGTTGGCACCATCAAAAACAAAATCGGTACTTAAATGAATAAGTTGAATGTTTTTCTCTTCACATATTGATATCAGCGTTTCAACTGCATCTACATTTAATTGGCGACAAAGCGCTTTATTGGCTTCACAGATATCAACATTGGTCATTGCTGCGGTGTGCACAATGGCATCAGGGCTATATCTTTCGACAACTTCCCTAACCTGAACAGCATCTAAAATGTCCATTTCTGAATATTCATACCCATCCTTTACCGGATAGCGGTTTGTTCCTTTAGAAGTGGCAACAAGCTTTACCCTACCTTCGGCGAGAATTTTTTCAGTTAGTTTCTGCCCCAAAAGACCGTTGCTACCTGTTGTTAAAATGGTTTTCATATCCCTTATTTATGGCTCTAAATTATCTATAAAAACCATGTTGAAAAAATTTATAATATATATTTAAAATTAAGTAAGAATAACTTAACTTTGCCAACCGAATTGGAGCCCCTATAAACAGCTTTAATTCATTGACTGTAATAAATTTACTCACAACAGATATGCCTAACTTAGGAAAAATAGCACAAATTATCGGCCCTGTGGTTGACGTTAGCTTTGCTAATGATGCCCATCTACCTAAAATTTTTGATGCGTTAGAGATAACGAAAGAAAATGGACAAAAAATTGTTTTAGAAGTTCAACAGCACTTAGGTGAGGATCGTGTACGTGCGATCTCGATGGACTCTACAGACGGTTTAGTTCGTGGAATGGACGTAGTTGATACTGGTGCTGCGATTAAAATGCCAGTTGGCGACCAAATTAAAGGTCGTTTATTTAATGTAGTTGGTGAAGCGATTGATGGTATCAACACAGTTGATAAAACTGATGGTCGTCCTATCCACGCTACTCCTCCTAAGTTCGAAGATTTATCAACTGAAACTGAGGTACTTTTTACAGGTATTAAAGTAATCGATTTATTAGAGCCATATGCAAAAGGTGGTAAAATCGGTTTATTCGGTGGTGCTGGTGTAGGTAAAACGGTATTAATTATGGAGTTGGTTAACAACATCGCTAAAGCTTATGCTGGTTTATCAGTATTCGCAGGTGTTGGTGAGCGTACTCGTGAGGGTAACGATTTACTTCGTGAGTTTATTGAGTCAGGTGTTATCAACTATGGTGACGAATTCTTACACTCAATGGAAAAAGGTGGATGGGATTTGAAAGCAGTTGATACTGAAAAATTAAAAGAATCTAAAGCAACTTTGGTTTTCGGTCAAATGAACGAGCCTCCTGGTGCACGTGCACGCGTAGCATTATCAGGATTAACAGTTGCAGAATATTTCCGTGATGGTGACGGCGAAGGCGCTGGAAAAGACATCCTTTTCTTCGTTGATAATATCTTCCGTTTTACGCAGGCAGGTTCTGAGGTATCGGCTTTATTAGGTCGTATGCCATCAGCTGTAGGTTACCAACCAACATTGGCAACTGAAATGGGTTTAATGCAAGAGCGTATTACTTCAACAAAACGTGGATCAATTACATCAGTACAAGCGGTATATGTACCAGCGGATGATTTAACTGACCCGGCTCCGGCAACAACTTTTGCCCACTTAGATGCTACTACAGTACTTTCGCGTAAAATTGCTGAACTAGGTATTTATCCTGCGGTAGATCCATTGGATTCTACTTCACGTATCCTTTCTCCTGCTGTTTTAGGTGATGAGCATTATAACACTGCACAACGTGTTAAAGAAACTTTACAACGTTACAAAGAATTACAAGATATCATCGCGATCTTAGGTATGGACGAATTATCTGAAGAAGATAAATTAGTTGTATCAAGAGCACGTCGTGTTCAGCGTTTCTTATCTCAACCTTTCCACGTAGCTGAGCAATTTACTGGCTTAAAAGGTGTATTGGTTGACATTAAAGATACCATCAAAGGATTTAACATGATCATGGATGGTGAAGTTGACGAGTATCCGGAAGCTGCATTTAACTTGGTTGGTAGCATTGAAGATGCGATCGAAAAAGGTAAAAAATTATTAGCAGAAGCGAACTAAGAGACTTGAGACACTAGATATGAGATGTGAGAGGGACTTAGTCTCAAACCTCATATCTCACATCTCCAATCTAAAAAAAATGAATTTAGAAATATTAACTCCAGATAAAAAAGTTTTCGAAGGTGAAGTAACAGCAGTTACGGTGCCTGGTACTTTAGGCTCTTTCCAGATTTTAAAAGACCATGCCCCTATCATCTCTACTTTAGAAGATGGAGAAGTTATTATAAAAGCAAACAAAGCTGATGAGCAGCGCTTTTTTATTAAAGGCGGTGTAGTAGAAGCTATTCACAACAAAATTGTGGTTTTAGCCGAAGGCGTCGCTTAAGCAAAATAATTAACTCATTTAGAAAGCCTCCCGATTTAAAAATCAGGGAGGCTTTTTGTTTTGTGTTATTGTTTAACAAAATCGCAAACTGTTGCAGTAAATTCCTTATTCCTTTCATGATAAAGCATATGGGAACCATCCAGCTGTACTACCTTTTGATTGGGGAATTTATAATTTTTATAATAGTTCGGCCCAACAGCCTGATCATTCTTACCCGTTATAATCAAGGCCGGCGTTTTAATCTCACTGGTAAGTAAAGCATAATCTTTAAAATATTCTGGATACTTCTGCACCTTTGTGCTATCAATTAAAGGCATAAAAACTGTCATTCCGAAATCTGATGTACGTTTATAGGAATTTTCGATGCTATCCATTTTGATAACGGTATTTACATCATTGGCGATATATTTATATCCAAGATGCACCGCGCTTAACTTTTTTCTAACCAGCGCCGCTTCATTCATTAATTTTTTAAAATCTGTTTCATTTATAGCGGTATCCTTTTTCAATAACCGGTATCCATATTCAATTTGTTCCTTCACCTGGTTCGGATTCATGAAATGGGCTATTGTATTCGCCATGATAATGCCAGATAAATGTTCTGGATACTTCAAGGCGTAATTAATGGCCAGAATACCGCCAAATGAATGACTAAGTAAGTACACCTTTTCCACACCCAATTTTAACCGCAGTTCTTCAACATCCTGAACAACCCTGTCTAAACTATAATTTTTTGCATTTTGCGAATGACCAGATCCTCTTTGATCTAAATAAACCATCGTTAAACATTTCTCCAGGTTAGCGCCACCCATTTTTTCAAAGGAAAGAAAATCCTGACCAGGGCCTCCATGCAAATAAATACAAACAGGGCCTTTACCTGCTACCTTAACAGATAACTTTACCGCATCAGAAGTTAAAATGGTCTGGTTCCCCATTTTGAGATGTGAGGTTGAATCTGACGGGGAACAACCACTAAATAATATGATTAAAACGACAAAAAAGATATAAATTGTTTTCATAGGAATAGTTTCTAATATTAAATTACATAACTATTTCCAATAAGCAATCAAGCATGTTTAATAATACTTTAATATCCACAAAAAACATTAATAATTCTTGGGATTTTAATATTAAAATATCGTCTGAATTTTCAATTTTATATACCTTTTTACTCGTTTTAGGCAGAAAAACAGAAAATTTATAATGCAAGCATAACAAACAGACCGTATACCGTTTTGATATTTGGTCTACCTCTATCGGCATTAAATAACTAATCCAACTATAGTTAAGAATATTATTCCTATTATTACTAAATTAACAGAATAATATTCTTATTTAACTTTTTTCTGATTTCTCTTGCATATTAATGAACCAAAAACTAAATTGGTTTTTATAAACAATAAGATAACAATGACTATTCACAGCAACACATTTTCTACCGCTATTACTGCAAAAGCAGCTGGTAATGTAGTGTTGTTACCTGTCATTTTACTTAACCTCCTACTCCTAAACATTTTATGGGGCAATAAGCGGACGCAGTTTAAATAGATTTTAAAAAAACTAAATATACCTAAAGCGTCCCGATACAAACGGGACGCTTTTTTTAAATAACAAAAGACAGTATTATGAACCGCCCATAATAAATAGTCAAAATAAAGAATGGAATGCTTATTTATTATGACAAGCTCCATCTGACGGTTAAAAACAACAAGAATAAACAAAATGAAATACTATAATTCTAATACGATTATTTACCTTGATGGACAGTTTGAAAAGGCTGTAAATAGCAGCACTGACCTTTATGGGCAGTCGCTACACTACGGCTATGCTGCTTTCGAGGGTATTAGAGCCTATAAAACACACAACGGCAACCGCATTTTCAAAGCCGCGGCCCATTTCGATCGCTTAGAGCGTTCTTGCCAATTGGCAAACATTCCTTTCCCATGGGATAAACAGGAGTTAATTGCAGCAACCTATAAATTACTTCAGTTGAACAAACTGAAAGATGCTTATATCCGTCCCTTGGTATTTTGCCACCCTAACATGAAATTAAACGAGCCGAGTGGGGTTTCGATCTTAATCTGTGCCTGGGAATGGGATGCATATTCTGGCAACAAATTGTTAAAATTAACAGTTTCTGATTATGAAAGACCAAACCCAAAATCAATTCCAATGGAGGCGAAATTGAGTGGAAACTATGTTAATTCTATTTTAGCTACTACTGCGGCAAATATTAAAGGTTATGACGAGGCTTTGCTTTTGGATATGCACGGTTTTGTTGCCGAGGCATCTGGAGCAAACATCTTTCTTGAAAAAGACGGAAAACTATTTACACCATCTTTAGGGAATATTTTACCAGGTATTACACGTGCAACCGTAAAAGAACTTTGCACCGTTCTGGATATAGAATGCATTGAGAAAAAATTAACCACAGAAGATCTTAAAAATGCAGACAGCGCTTTCTTATGTGGAACAGCAACTGAAATAGCAGGGATAGCATCAATTGATGATATTGTATATCGTCCGTTGTGGAGAGAATCTCTCGGTTATACCATACAGCGAGCCTATAAAAACCTGGTATTGGAAAAAGTAAATTACGAAGTGATTATATAGCGGGAAGTAGGAAAAACGAATAACAGAGAAAAACAAAACAGATGACTGAAGAAATCAATCAACAGTTCCCGAAGGCCTACCAGCAGATTAATGGTGCAACAAAAGCATCAGGATTTGACATGGCATCTGATGTGCTGACCTGCTCTTTGCTCAGAACACTTGCTGCTACAAAACCTTCAGGTAAATTTCTGGAGCTTGGAACTGGTACAGGCTTATCTACTTCATGGATTTTAGATGGTTTAGATCAAGAAAGTACACTTACTTCGATAGATAACGACGCTAAATTTTTAGCGATTGCCAAAACGTTTCTAGGTGGTGACGATCGTTTAACATTGGTTGATACCGATGGTGCCAAATGGATTGAAAAGAATAAAGACAAAAAATTCGATTATATTTTTGCTGATACCTGGCATGGAAAATATTTGCTTTTAGATGAGGCGATATCTATGCTTAATACCGGCGGACTTTACATCATCGATGATATGTTGCCACAATCGAATTGGCCTGATGGCCACCAGGATAAGGCTATAAAATTGATCAAAGATTTGGAATCCCGTGATGATCTGCACTTGACCAAGCAGGTTTGGGCAACAGGAATCGTGATCGGAGTAAAAAAATAAATAAGATTAAATAGTTCTTTACTTTTTTAAATAGTTAGTATGTTTGTGATTCATCAAAGACATGAATATAAACACAAACATTATTAGCAACCTAATTATTGTCATTTCTCAAAAGAGAGGTGGGAATCGTTGCGTATAATATAAAAATATACCACATCGAAACCGCCTCCCACAAGAGGCGGTTTTTTTTTGCCTCAAAAAGAAATAATTGAAATACAACAGCATACATACAATTTAAACAATGAGCGAATTAAACAAGTACAGTAAAACATTTACACAAGACCCTACACAACCGGCAGCGCAAGCTATGCTTTATGGAATCGGATTAACTGATGCTGATATGGCTAAAGCACAGGTCGGTATTGCAAGTATGGGTTACGATGGTAACACCTGCAATATGCACCTTAACGATCTTGCAAAAGACGTCAAAGCTGGGGTCTGGAAAAATGATTTAGTGGGCTTGGTTTTTAATACCATTGGCGTAAGTGATGGGATGAGCAACGGTACTGATGGCATGCGTTATTCGCTGGTAAGCCGTGATGTAATTGCTGATAGTATCGAAACCATTTGCGGTGGCCAATATTACGATGGAATTATCTCTATCCCTGGCTGTGATAAAAACATGCCTGGCGCAATTATGGCCATGGCACGTTTAGATCGCCCTTCAATTATGGTTTATGGTGGTACGATTGCGCCCGGCCATTACAAAGGCGAAGAATTGAACATCGTTTCAGCTTTCGAAGCTTTGGGACAGAAAATATGTGGCAACCTTTCTGAGGAAGACTATCAGGGCATCATAAAACATACATGCCCTGGTGCAGGTGCTTGTGGAGGGATGTATACTGCAAACACAATGGCATCAGCAATTGAGGCCTTAGGTATGAGTTTGCCTTATTCATCTTCGAACCCAGCAATCAGCGAGGAGAAAAAACAAGAATGTTTAGACGCGGGTAAATACATCAAAATTTTATTAGAGAAAGATATCAAACCATCTGATATTATGACGAGAAAAGCATTCGAAAATGCCATTCGTTCTATTATCATTTTAGGTGGCAGTACGAATGCAGTATTACATTTTATTGCTATGGGTAAAGCTATCGGTATCGAAATCTCCCAGGATGATTTCCAACGCATGAGCGACGTAACTCCGGTACTTGCCGATTTCAAACCTAGTGGAAAATACTTAATGCAGGATCTACATCAATATGGAGGTATCCCGGCAGTATTGAAATATTTATTAAACGAGGGTTTATTACACGGAGATTGTTTAACTGTTACCGGAAAAACCATGGCTGAGAATTTAGCCGATGTAAAATCGATCATGGATTATGATCAAAAAATCATTCAGAAACTAAGTGAGCCGATTAAGGCAACAGGTCACCTGCAGATTCTTTACGGAAACCTGGCAGAAAAAGGTTCTGTTGCAAAAATAAGTGGTAAAGAAGGTGAGAAATTTGAAGGCCCTGCACGTGTATTTGATGGCGAGCACGATTTAATTGCCGGAATTTCTAGCGGACGTGTTCAATCTGGCGATGTAATCGTAATCAAAAATTCTGGTCCGGTAGGTGCGCCAGGTATGCCAGAAATGTTAAAACCAACCTCAGCGATTATCGGTGCTGGTTTAGGTAAATCGGTAGCTTTAATTACCGACGGACGTTTCTCTGGTGGTACGCATGGCTTTGTGGTTGGCCACATTACGCCTGAATCTTACAAAGGTGGCTTAATAGGCCTGGTGGAAGATGAAGACCGGATTTTGATCGATGCGGTAAACAACATCATTAGCCTGCAAGTAAGCGAAGAAGTGATTGCAGAACGTAGAAAAAACTATGTACAACCAGCGTTAAAAGTAACAAAAGGTGTTTTATATAAATATGCTAAAACAGTTTCAGACGCAGCTAGTGGTTGCGTAACTGACGAATATTAAAATAAGCCGTGGTTTGTGTTCACACGAACCATGGCAAGTACTAAACATGAACCTGTCACAAATTAGTACTGATTGCAAGGAATTTTGAAGTCACAATTTGTGACTTCAAGTAGAAAGGGGTGCCCAAGCATACTATTATAGAATTGGGTTTAAAATTAAAGAATAGTAGAACCGCAAAAACATAACTATGGAAACTGCACAAGATACAATACAACAAAACGAGGCGAAAGCAGAAACCTCAAAAACCTTATTCAAAGGAACAGGCTCGCAGGTTTTGTTGAATGGATTAATTGAAGAAGGTGTAACCACCATTTTCGGTTATCCGGGAGGAGCAATCATGCCTATTTATGATGCCCTTTATGATTATGCCGATAAATTAGAACACATCTTAGTTCGCCATGAGCAAGGTGGTATCCACGCTGCTCAGGGTTTTGCAAGAGCAAGCGGCGAAGTTGGTGTTGTTTTCGCAACCAGCGGGCCAGGTGCAACCAATTTGGTTACTGGCTTGGCAGATGCGCAAATCGATAGTACGCCATTGGTTTGTATCACCGGACAGGTTTTCGCTCACCTATTGGGAACGGATGCTTTTCAGGAAACTGATGTGATTAACATTACTACTCCGGTTACAAAATGGAACTATCAGGTTACTGATGCCAAAGAAATTCAAGAGGTATTGGCTAAAGCTTTTTACATTGCGAAAAGCGGCAGACCAGGCCCTGTATTGATCGATATTACCAAAAATGCGCAATTACAACTGGAGGAATTCCCTGAATATGTAAAATGCAATCACATTCGCAGTTATCGCCCGAAACCAAAAGTTAGGATCGAATATATCGAGCAGGCAGCCGAATTAATCAATTCAGCAAAAAAACCTTTCATTTTATTTGGACAAGGTGTTATTTTGGGTAAAGCTGAAGAAGAATTCAAAGCTTTTATCAATAAATCAGGAATTCCTGCTGCATGGACTATTATGGGCGAAGGTGCTATTCCAACTTCACACCCGCTAAATGTAGGTATGTTAGGGATGCACGGTAATTACGGCCCAAACGTATTAACCAACGAAGCTGATGTAATTATTGCCATCGGTATGCGTTTTGATGACCGCGTAACCGGTCGTTTAGATAAATATGCCAAACAAGCTAAAGTGGTACATTTAGATATCGACCCTGCCGAAATTGATAAAAATGTTAAAGCAGAAGTTGGTGTTTGGGGCGACTGTAAAGAAACTTTACCCCTATTAACCAATTTAGTCAACGAAAACAAACACGAAGATTGGTTAGCTAAGTTCAGACAATATAACCAAGAGGAAATAGATCAAGTCATTACTCCTGAACTTTATCCAACTGGTGATGAAATGACCATGGGTGAAGTATTGCGCAACATCAACGAAATCTGTGGTGGTGATGCCGTAATCGTTACCGATGTTGGTCAGCACCAAATGGTAGCCTGTCGTTATGCTAAATTTAACAATACCCGCAGCAATATCACTTCTGGTGGTTTAGGTACAATGGGCTTTGGTTTACCAGCAGCAATTGGCGCTAAATACGGTGCACCTGATAAAACCGTTATTGCCATTATCGGTGATGGTGGCTTTCAGATGACGCCTCAGGAATTGGGTACCATTATGCAGTTTGGCGCAGCAGTGAAGATCCTGATCCTGAACAATCGCTTTTTAGGTATGGTTCGTCAATGGCAACAGCTTTTTCATGATAAACGTTATTCTTTCGTGAATATCACCAGCCCTGACTTTGTTGCTTTAGCAAAATCTTATTATATCCAAGCGAGCAAAGTTGATGAGCGTGCAAACTTAAGAACTGCCTTAGAAACCATGATCAACCACGAAGGTTCTTACCTATTAGAAGTTATGGTAGGCAGAGAAAACAACGTTTTCCCTATGGTTCCTCAAGGAATGAGTGTAAGCGAAATCAGGTTGAAATAAGGTAGAAGTTTAAGATAAATAAGAAACTATCATGAGTACTGAAGATAAAATAAAATACACAGAAGACACCGTTGACCTAGAAGGCAAGCAGGAATATACGATTACGGTGTATGCCGAAAACCGCATTGGTTTACTCAACAGGATTGCGATTATTTTCTCGAAAAGAAAAATCAATATCGAAAGTTTAAACAGTTCCGCATCAGAAATTGAAGGAATACACCGTTTCAACATCGTCATCCATGAAGGTTACGAAGTAGTGAGAAAGCTGGCCCGTCAGATAGAAAAACAGATTGAGGTATTGAAAGTTTATTTCAACACCAACGAAGAAATTATCTGGCAGGAACTGGCACTTTACAAAGTTTCTACAGATGAAATTGCAGAAAAAGTAACCGTAGAGCGTTTATTAAGACAATACGGTGCAAGTGCGGTAGTGATCCGTAAAGATTATACTGTTTTTGCAGTAACTGGTCACCGCGAAGAAACTGATGCTTTGGTAAAAGCTTTAGAACCATACGAACTAATTGAATTTGTGAGATCTGCAAGAGTAGCCATTATTAAAGACAGTGCCGGTTTCCACGAAAAACTAAAGGAATTCGAAGCTTTCGAACCAGGCGAAGAATTAGTAGAAAATGAGTTTTTAGAAAAAGGGCAGAAGATTTTTACAATGTAATATGAAATGCAACAAAGCCATACCGATTTTGAGAATTTTCGATTACGATAAAGCAGTAGAATTTTACGTAAACTGGTTGGGCTTTAAAATAGACTGGGAACACACGTTTGAAGAAAACGCCCCGGTTTATATGCAGATTTCATTAGGTGGCATCGAACTACATTTAAGTGAGCACCATGGAGATAGTTCTCCCGGTGCAAATGTATATGTAGACTGTACAGGATTGAAAGCGTTTCATAAAGAAATAATAGATAAAAAATATAAGTACAACAGGCCAGGTTTGGAGAAAACTTTTTACGGAACCTGGGCAGTAACAGTAAACGACCCGTTCTTTAACAAGATTACCTTTAACGAAACATTAACCGAAGCTGAAAAACAAAACGATAATTGATAGATACGAAGTATAATATGATGGACGAGGTATTTGATTTTATAATAAACTCACGCAAGGCATTTATTAAGTTAATAGATGATTTAACCATCGAAGAATTAAATAAAATTCCCGATGGTTACAACAATAACATTATTTGGAATTTTGGCCACATTGTAGTGAGCACACAAACGCTTTGTTATGTTCGCACAGGTATATTGCAAGATGCTGTTTCGGTAAAATTTAACGAGTATTATAAAAAAGATACGAAGCCAACCTACACCGTAACAGAAGAAGAAGTAGCAGAATTGAAAGTTATAGCATTGGAAAGCATTGAAAAAATAAAGGAAGATTATACAAATGGAAAATTTTCAAACATCACTCCTTTTACGACAGCTACCTATGGCGTACAGATGAACAGCATTGAAGAAATTCTGATCACAACTATTGGTCATGATAATGTACACCAAGGTTATGCATGGGCACTGAAAAGACAGATATAAAAGATGTGAGGCGAATGATGGTTTTGAAAAACAGACCAAACTAAAATAAACCCGATAGCAGTAAAAATTTTAAACTGTCATGCTGAGCGTAGTCGAAGCACAGTCTAAAATTTTTACGAAAAGCGGGACTGAAATAACCGAAAAGCACAGGAAACTGCTTTTCAAATAAAAACCGGTGAAATCACTATATCTGTGAAATCAAACCGTAGGAAAAAAATATATAACACGATAATTAAATAGAAATTAACCAATAAAAACAATGGCAAATTATTTTAACACATTACCTCTTAGAGAAAAATTAAACCAATTAGGTGTTTGCGACTTCATGGACAGTTCTGAATTTTTAGATGGCGTTAGCGCATTAAAAGGCAAAAAACTGGTAATTGTAGGTTGTGGCGCTCAAGGCTTAAACCAAGGTTTAAATTTAAGAGATAGTGGTTTAGATGTAAGCTACACTTTACGTAAGGAAGCAATTGAAGGCAAACGCGATTCGTGGAAAAATGCAACTGAAAACAATTTTACAGTTGGCACTTACGAAGAACTGATTCCAAATGCAGATGTAGTAATTAACCTTACTCCAGATAAACAACATACTGCTGTTGTAAATGCAATTATGCCGTTAATGAAAGAAGGAGCTACTTTGTTATATTCTCACGGTTTCAATATCGTTGAAGAGGGTATGCAGATCCGTAAAGATTTAACCGTTATTATGGTTGCGCCTAAATGCCCAGGTAGCGAGGTTAGAGCAGAATATGTTCGTGGTTTTGGTGTTCCTACCTTAATTGCAGTTCACCCTGAAAACGATCCTCAAGGTAAAGGATTGGCACAGGCAAAAGCATACTGCGCTGGTACAGGCGGTCACAGAGCCGGTGTATTAAAATCATCTTTCGTAGCGGAGGTAAAATCAGATTTAATGGGCGAGCAAACCATCCTTTGTGGTTTATTGCAAACAGGTTCTATCCTATCTTTCGATAAAATGGTAGAAAAAGGAATCGATGCAGGTTACGCTTCTAAATTGGTTCAATATGGTGTTGAGGTAATTACCGAAGCCTTAAAACAAGGTGGTATTACGGCCATGATGGACAGATTAAGCAATGTAGCTAAAATCAAAGCTTTCGAAATTTCGGAAGAATTGAAAGATATTATGCGCCCATTATTCCAAAAACACCAGGACGATATTATGAGTGGCGAATTTAGCCGTACCATGATGGAAGATTGGGCAAACGGAGATAAAAATTTATTAAAATGGAGAGCCGAAACAGGTGAAACTGCTTTCGAAAAAACGCCTGCTGGTGATGTTAAAATCGGTGAGCAAGAATATTTCGATAACTATACTTTAATGGTTGCTTTTGTTCGTGCTGGTGTTGAATTGGCCTTCGAAACCATGGTACAGGCAGGTATCAAACCAGAGTCGGCTTACTACGAATCGTTACACGAAACACCACTTATTGCCAACACCATTGCACGTAAGAAATTGTTCGAAATGAACCGTGTTATTTCTGATACTGCTGAATACGGTTGTTATTTGTTCGATCAGGCTTGTAAACCACTTTTAGCTGATTTCATGAAAAAAGTAGATACTGATTTAGTTGGTAAAAACTTCAATGACGGTAAAGATGGCGCTGTTGATAACAGACAATTAATCGATATCAACGAGGCTATCCGTTCTCACCAGGTAGAACAGATTGGAGCAACTTTGCGTAAAGCAATGACTGCAATGAAAGCGATTAAAACAGCATAGAAACAAAAGAATGTCATCCTGAGCGTGTCGAAGGAATTCTTTTTGTTTCTATAACGAAAAAGTCTTCGACAAACTCAGACTGACAAACATTAAATAATAATAATAAAATGTCAAAAACATTAGTAGAAAAAATTTGGGATGCTCACGTTGTAAAAAGTGAAGAAGGATTTCCTGATATTTTATACATTGATACACACTTAATACACGAGGTAACCTCTCCGCAGGCATTTGATGGTTTGCGCAAAAGAGGATTACCTGTTTTTCGCCCGAAGCAGACTGTAGCAACGGCCGACCATAACGTACCTACGTTAAATCAATTGTTGCCAATTAAAGAGGAGCTTTCGCGTTATCAGGTGGATATGTTAACCAAAAATTGTGCAGAATTCGGTGTAGAACTTTATGGTTTAGGGCATCCTTTTCAAGGCATTGTGCATGTTATCGGCCCTGAGTTGGGTATCACCTTACCTGGTAAAACAATGGTTTGCGGCGATAGCCATACCTCTACACATGGTGCTTTTGGTGCCATCGCATTTGGTATTGGTACTTCGCAGGTAGAGCAGGTTTTTGCAACGCAATGTTTATTGCAGTCGAAACCCAAAACCATGAAAATTGAGGTAAACGGCGAGCTTGGAAAAGGTGTTGGAGCGAAAGACATTATCTTATACATTATTGCCAAAATCTCTGCCGCAGGCGGTACTGGTTATTTTATAGAATATGCAGGTTCGGCAATCGAAGCTTTAAGTATGGAAGCCCGTATGACGATCTGTAACATGAGTATCGAAATGGGTGCACGTGGTGGATTAATTGCACCAGATCAAACCACTTTCGATTACATTAAAGGAAGAGAATTTGCTCCAGCCGGCGAAGAGTGGGATAAAGCTTTAGCTTATTGGAAAACATTATATAGTGATGCTGATGCGAAATTCGATAGTGTTTTAACTTTTGATGCCACAGATATCGCACCCATGATTACCTATGGTACAAACCCAGGAATGGGTATGGGTATTCAGGAACATATTCCGGCAACTGGTGCACAACCAGAAAAAGAGAAACTCTCATACCAGAAAGCCTTAGATTATATGGGCTTTGATGACGACTCTTCATTAATCGGGAAACCGGTTGATTATGTATTCATTGGAAGCTGTACCAACTCACGCATTGAAGATTTACGCGAAGTTGCCGATTTTGTTAAAGATAAACGCAAAGCCGATAATGTTACGGTTTGGATTGTTCCAGGTTCGAAACAAGTTGAGCAACAAGCTAAAAACGAAGGTTTGGATAAAATTTTCGAAGCTGCTGGTTTCCAATTACGCGAACCAGGTTGTAGTGCCTGCTTAGGAATGAACGAAGATAAAATCCCGGCAGGTAAATATTGTGTGTCTACATCAAACAGAAACTTTGAAGGTAGACAAGGACAAAATGCACGTACATTATTGGCCAGTCCACTTACAGCAGCATCAGCGGCTGTAACCGGAAAAATTACTGATGTAAGGGATTTTTTGGAGAAGGCTTAAAATAAAGTCATACTGACGAAGGAAGCATCTGCAAGCTAAGAAACAGATTCTTCGTTCCTCAGAATGACAAATTTAAAATATATGATACTAGAAGTTGCCATATTAAATGTAAAAGCCGGATTATCGGCTGATTTTGAAAAAGCTTTTAGCGAAGCACAAAAAATCATTTCTAAAATGGAAGGTTACATTTCGCATCAGCTTCAAAAATGTATAGCGGTAGAAAATAAATATATCCTGCTGGTAAACTGGAAAACACTGGAGGCACATACCGAAGGTTTCAGAGGATCCGCAGCATACCAGGATTGGAAAAAGTTATTACATCACTTTTATGATCCTTTCCCAACAGTTGAACACTTTGAGATGGTAGAGGGTTTTAAGGCTTAAGGTGGAGGGTAAAAACATGGAGCATAAAATTACCACCATTAAGCAAAAGGCTTAAAGAATAAAGATAAAAAGTGGAATACGAGTCTCGCTACTTGATACTCCTTACTTGATACTAATAGACATGAAAAAATTCACAAAATTAACATCGGCAGTAGTGCCTTTAAATATAGAGAACATCGATACCGACCAGATTATCCCTGCGAGGTTTCTAAAAGCGACTACCCGCGAGGGTTTTGGCGAAAACTTGTTCCGCGATTGGCGTTATGAAAACGATAACCAGCCTAAAGCTGATTTCGTGATGAACAACCCAACCTATAGCGGTCAGGTTTTAGTAGCAGGAAAAAACTTTGGATGTGGCAGTAGCCGCGAGCACGCTGCATGGGCTATTCAAGATGCTGGTTTTGATGCAGTAATCAGCAGTTTCTTTGCCGATATCTTTAAAGGAAATGCCCTGAACAATGGTTTATTACCCATCCAGGTAAGTGATGAATTCCTGGCGCAGATTTTCAACGCGGTTGACAGCAATCCGAAATCGGCTCTAGAAGTTGATTTAGAAAATCAAACGGTTACCATTGTAGAAACTGGTGCTCAGGAATCATTTGAGATTAATCCTTACAAAAAATCGTGTTTGATAAACGGTTATGATGATATCGATTTCATCTTAAATCAAAAACAATTAATTGAAGAATTTGAACAGGCAAAATAATGCTTAAACCATTTGTCTACATACAAAACCTAAACTTAAGTTACCGCAATAAAGCGGTGCTAAAGGATTTGTATTGGGAAGTAAATGTGTGCCAAAACTGGGTTTTATGGGGCGAAAGTGGCAGCGGAAAAACTTCTTTGGCTAAAGCTATTGCAGGTTTAATTCCTTCGCAGGGCAGTATTGAAATCAATTACGATGCCCAAAGTAAATTACCGGCCGAAGTTTTATTTGTAGAAAGCTGGTATCAGTTTAAAAACCTCGAAGGTGTTGCAAACTTTTATTATCAGCAACGTTACACCAGTTTACAGGCCAATGATACTTTAACAGTACATGCAGAGCTGGTAGCTTACGGCAAAGAAAAAGGACTTCATTTTGATCTGGTTGAACCCATTTTAGAAGCACTTGGCTTTGCTACTTTTGCCAGTTCACAGCTAATCGAATTATCAAGTGGCGAACATAAAAAACTGCAACTAGTTAAAGCCTTATGGTTAAAACCTCAATTGTTAATTATCGATCAGCCTTATACCGGTTTAGATAAAGCATCGCGCAAAAACCTGAATACACTTTTAGACCAGGCTACAGCAGAAGGTGTACAATTAATTTTAATCTGTAATGATTTAGAATTTCCAGAAAGCATCGATTCCTTTGCGGAGATTATAGACGGACAGATTGCAACCTCATTTTCAAGAGAAATTGGAGATCTTCCACCTGAAATACATAAAAGGAAAATCCCCGCTTTTTTAAAGGAGTCGCCAATGTATTCATCAACTGATATGGTAACGATGGTTGATGTCAACATCAGCTATGGCGAAAAACAGGTGCTAAAAAATATCAACTGGGAAGTTAAAGCTGGCGAAAAATGGTTGTTGCAAGGCCCTAATGGCTCAGGAAAATCTACTTTATTGAGTTTAATCAACGGCGATCACCCCCAATCTTACGCCAACGAGCTTTATTTGTTTGGCAACAGGCGTGGAAGTGGCGAAAGCATTTGGGATATTAAGCAGCATATTGGTTTAATATCGCCAGAGTTTCATTGGTACTTCGATGCCACTTCGACCGTTTGGAAATGTGTTGCTTCGGGCTTTTACGATACCGTGGGCTTGTTTCAGCAACTACCTTATAGCAAAAGAGCACAAGTTGATGAGCTGATTGAATATTTTGGATTAACCGATAACAAAAATGAATTATTAACCGCACTTCCACTCGGTAAACAGCGATTGGTATTATTAGCGCGAACGATTATAAAAAATCCGGAACTGTTAATTCTGGATGAACCTTGCCAGGGTTTAGACCAACAGCAAACAAAACATTTTAACCAATTGGTTGATGAATTGTGCAGCAACGGGATGACCTTAATTTACGTTGGCCATTTTGAATCGCAGTTGCCAACCTGCATAGAAAAAAGAATATTGTTAGAAAAAGGCGAGGTAAAAGTCGTCGAAAGTTTAAACACAGAAATATTAAGCTGATGCAAGCTTAGCTACGGAAAGACGGTGACCACGGAAACAAAATTTTTCAATGATTTCTGTGCTTCCGTGGCAACCAATAAGCAATTGTAAAGCAAAAGAGGAGTCAACAATGAAGAAGAACATTTTAGTAATACCTGGAGACGGTATTGGACCTGAGGTTACCACTTGGGGAAAAGCAGCATTAGAGAAAATTGCCGAAATTTTTGGCCATGAATTTACGTTCGAAGAAGCTTTAATGGGCCATGCGGCAATTGAAGTTACTGGCGAGCCTTTGCCAGATGAAACCTTAGAAAAAGCAAGACAAAGTGATGCTATCCTTTTTGGCGCAATTGGACATGCCAAATATGATAACGACCCAAGTTTAAAAGTTAGACCAGAGCAAGGTCTGTTAAAAATCCGTAAGGAACTGGGTTTATTCGCTAATCTCCGTCCCATATTACTATTTGATGAACTTCTTCAGGCATCGAGCATCAAACCGGAAATTTTAAGAGGAACCGATATTTTGTTCTTCCGCGAATTAACAGGTGATGTTTACTTTGGTGAAAAAATGCGCTCAGAGGACCGTAATACGGCTTCAGATTTAATGATTTACCACCGTTATGAAGTAGAACGCATTGCACATAAAGCTTACCAAGCTGCACAGCAACGTAATAAAAGATTATGTTCGGTAGATAAAGCCAATGTTTTAGAAAGCTCTCGCTTATGGCGCGAAACCGTTCAGGAAATTGCAAAACAATATCCTGATGTAGAAACAGAGCATATGTTTATCGATAATGCAGCCATGCAGTTAATCAAAAACCCTAAGAAATTCGATGTGGTTTTAACCGCCAATTTATTTGGAGATATTTTAACAGATGAGGCTTCACAGATTGCAGGTTCGATGGGTATGCTCGCTTCGGCATCTGTTGGCGAAAGCACAGGTTTCTTCGAGCCGATACACGGTTCTGCACACGATATTGCAGGTAAAGATTTAGCTAATCCATTGGCTTCTATCCTATCTGCAGCATTAATGTTAGAAATCGGCTTCGGACTAAAAGAAGAAGCCAAATTATTGGTTGACACCATCGACCAGGTATTGAAAGAAGGTTTTAGAACACATGACATTGCCGACCAAAATACAAACCGGTTTAAAGTTTTAGGCACAGCCGAAATGGGCAAATTGGTTCTTAAATTCTTATCACAAAAATTAATCACTTCCTAAACTTAAGATTATGATTCACGACCCGAACAAAGTTTATATTTTCGACACGACATTGCGTGACGGTGAGCAGGTTCCAGGCTGCCAGTTAGATACAAACCAAAAAGTAGAAATCGCTAAATCACTTGAGCTTTTAGGTGTTGATGTGATTGAAGCAGGTTTCCCGGTATCTAGTCCAGGAGATTTTAACAGTGTAATTGAATTATCAAAAGCAGTTACCAACCCGATTATCTGCGCTTTAACCCGTGCAAATAAAAATGATATCGATGTTGCTGCAGATGCTTTACGTTATGCGAAAAGACCACGTATCCATACAGGGATTGGTTCATCCGATTTCCACATTAAACATAAATTTAACAGTACCCGCGAAGAAATTTTAGAACGTGCTGTTGAAGCCGTAAGGTATTCCAAAAAATTTGTGGAAGATGTTGAATTCTACGCAGAGGATGCCGGCCGTGCAGATATAGAGTTTTTGGCTAAAATGGTTGAAGCGGTAATTGCTGCCGGTGCAACTGTAGTGAATATTCCAGATACCAACGGTTATTGCTTACCAGATCAATACGGCTCGAAAATTCTTTACTTAAAGGAAAATGTAAAAAATATCGATAAAGCCATTATCTCTGTACACTGCCATAACGATTTAGGCTTGGCTACAGCGAATTCTATCGCAGGCTTACAAAATGGTGCCCGTCAGGTAGAATGTACCATTAACGGCATCGGAGAGCGTGCAGGCAATACATCTATGGAAGAAGTCGTCATGATTTTGAAAACGCACAGGATTTTAGGCTTAAACACCCAAATTGATGCTACCCGTTTCTATGAAATGAGCCATATGGTGCGGAACCAAATGAATATGCCAGTACAACCAAATAAAGCAATTGTTGGTGGGAACGCATTTTCGCATAGCTCAGGCATCCACCAGGATGGTTTCTTGAAAAACCGTGAAAATTACGAAATCATTAAGCCAGAAGATGTTGGTTTCCCTGATGCAACCATTGTATTGACTGCAAGAAGTGGACGCCATGCTTTAAAACACCATTTAGACCGTTTAGGCCATAAATTGGAAAAAGATCATTTAGATATTGTTTACAAACAATTTTTGGTTTTAGCCGATAGCAAACAAGGCATTAATGATTACGATTTAAACCAATTGGTTGCTTTGCATTTGGCCTAGCACCTCCTCGTCATTGCGAGGCACGAAGCAATCCGACTACTATAGCTATTAGTAAAATCTAGTGCTTTAAGATTGCTTCGTACCTCGCTATGACTAAAAAAAATATAAGGGAATATCAGTCTTGATACTTGATTCTCTCTACTTGATACTACAACAATGAATACTACAACACCGAATACATTAGATTTTTTATCTGCATCGCAAAGGTTAAAAGGGGTGGTAAAACGTACGCCTTTAGAGTTTAACGCCGGACTTTCTGCTCATTACAATGCCAATATTTATTTAAAAAGAGAAGACCTTCAAATTGTACGCTCATATAAATTGCGTGGTGCCTACAATAAAATTAGCTCCTTGCCACAAGATGCATTAATTAACGGTGTAGTTTGTGCTAGTGCGGGGAACCATGCACAAGGTGTGGCCTATTCATGTAAAAAGCTAGGCATTAAGGGGGTGATTTTTATGCCAGAGATTACACCGAAACAAAAGGTTAAACAAACTTACATGTTTGGTGGCGACAATGTTGAAGTGATTTTAGTGGGCGATACTTTTGACGATTGTTTAAAAGAAGCCCTGGCCTACAGTGCCGAAAAATCAGCCACTTTTATTCCACCTTTTGATGATGAAAAAGTAATTGAAGGCCAGGCAACGGTTGGTGTAGAAATTTACGAAGATCTACCTGATCTGGATATCATTGTAATGCCTGTAGGTGGTGGCGGTTTGGCATCAGGCGTGAGCGCTTACATGAAAACTGTTAAACCTGAAGTGAAATTAGTTGGCGTTGAACCACTTGGTGCACCATCAATGGTTACGGCGATGGAATATGGTGGTCCGTTTACCTTAGAAGAAATAGACCGCTTTGTGGATGGTGCTGCTGTAAAAAGAATTGGCCATATCACTTACGAATATTGTAAGGAACTGCTGGATCAGATGCATTTAATCCCTGAAGGAAAAATCTGCACAACCATATTAAAATTGTATAACGAAGATGCAATTGTAGTTGAGCCGGCAGGAGCACTCTCTGTGGCTGCATTAGATCAACTTAAAGACCAGATTGCAGGTAAAACGGTAGTTTGTATCGTAAGCGGTGGGAATAATGATATTGAGCGCATGCAGGAGATTAAAGAGAAATCTTTGCTTTTTGAAGGTTTGAAACATTATTTCATTGTACGTTTCCCACAAAGACCAGGTGCTTTAAAGTTATTTGTGAATGAGGTTTTAGGTCCACAGGATGATATTACCCGTTTCGAGTTTATTAAAAAAACGAACAAAGAAAATGGTCCTGCATTGGTTGGTATCGAACTTTCCAATAAAAACGATTATGCAAGTTTATTACAACGCATGAAAGATTTTAAATTTGAAATTATTGAGCTGAACCAAGACCAGACTTTATTTGAATATTTGGTTTAAGGTTATTTAACCGCCAAAATAATTTCGTCATTTCGAGCGGAGTGCAGCGAAGTCGAGAAATCTGTTAAGTTGTTTGATTAATGCTAAAAGAAAGATTTCTCCGTTCCGCTACCGATGAAAACCGGTTAGCTCCAGTCGAAATGACGACTGATTTTAGTAATTTGTCATCCTGAGCCTGTCGAAGGACAATCACAGTATTTCGACAAGCTCTCCGTAGGAGTCCCTTGGACAACATGACACATCTTAATATAAAAAAATGAATTTCAAAGACTTAAGCAACAAAGCATTAATTTCTGACAGTAATATTGATTGGGAAAATTTAGGCGCAGGCGTTAAACGCAAAATTATGGCTTACGATAATCAGTTGATGTTGGTTAAAGTAGACTTTGAAAAAGGTGCCATTGGTACCATTCACAATCATCCTCATTTACAAATGAGTTATGTAGCAAAAGGAAGTTTTGAAGTGACCATGGGTGATGACAAGAAAGTTTTAAATGAAGGTGATGTTTTCTTTGCCCCGTCAAATGTATTTCATGGCGTAATTTGTTTAGAAGCCGGATTATTGATCGATATTTTTAATCCACATAGGGAAGATTTTTTGAAATAAAACCGATGGCCGTCATTTCGAGCGGAGTGCAACGCAGTCGAGAACCACGAAGTGCTCAGCGAAGCTAAATCTATCTCGAGGCAGATCTCTCCGCTCCACTGCGTTCCGGTCGAGATAACGACACCATGTGAAGATCACGCTTAACCTTACACCTTAAACCTCATAGGCCTTACTCAAAAGTAAACCGCACATTCTTGTAGCCCAATCCTTCGATAATCGGTTTAAGTACTGTTGTAGCATTGGTTTTAGTCTGTGTTAAAATACTTGATTTTTTAACTTCTGCGGTTACTTGTCTTTCGGCTGCTTTATACGCTTCATCTACCAAACCAGCCTCGCGGAAGAAAGCCATCTTTGTATCGTAAACACGGGAGTTTTTATGGTCGATTTTTACATAACATATTTCAGGCTGTGGTAAATTTACTACAGCGGTGTCCGCATCAATATCAATATCTTCACGGGTAATTTTTGTTAAATCGATACAGCCTACTGCCTCGGCTTTAACAATCAATAAAACACTGGCTTCGGGTAAAAAGTCTGTTTTGTTTTTGTGTTCTAAAACATCGCTGATCTGGTACCTTACCAGCTCTAATTTACCAATTGCCTCAATTTTCTCTACCAGAAGCTGATGTTTGCTCTCTACAGAGGTATTGATACTGAACTTTTTGGAGATAAATAAATACCCCGCAACGATTAAAATTAACCAGGGCAAGAGGCGAAAAAAGAGCTTCATATTTAAAAAAAATAGGGTGCCAACATTTGTGTATTTAATCTGTTGCACAATAATTAATCCATAAATCTCTAATTATATTTTTTTGGCAGCAGATTTGTAATACCAATATCACACACACAAATAAAAACTAATCAACATGAAAAAATTTACCATCTTAATGCTTTGCATTGCCACACTAGGTCTGGCTTCCTGCAAAAAAGACACAATTGTTCAACCAGCCAATGCCATTTTAACTGTAGTTAAGGATATATCTCCCAATGCATGGGTATTAAGTAATGACCAAAAAACATTTACTGCAGATATTTCTGTTCCTGAAATCGACCAATATCATGTTGACAATGAAGGAACTTTGGTTTACATTTCTTACAATAGCGGTGCAAGTTATATTGCATTACCGTTTGTTTATAATGTTGATGCATATAGCTTCGAAGTATATAAAGGCGGCGTATCTATCGACGTACAAAGCTCAGATTACCAGGCAACAACGCCGATAAAACCTACATCAACGGTAAGGGTAAAAATAGTTCTTGTTGGAAACGATTTATAACTAGTATTTTAAAACTCCAAAAAACGACTGATGTTCAATTGAACGTGGTCGTTTTTTTTATGCTCTTCCCTGTTTAATTGTAAGGCACGGATGTTAATACCATTTCTTTCCAAAAGCAGTTCATCATAAAAACCTTTGTAGTATACATCCTTTACCTCATAGCGCCTGCTGCTCCAACTATTGCTTATTTCAGCCCATTCGGGATAAAACACGACGAATTCTTTTTCCGTTTTTAAACCAATTTTTTCGGCATCGGCTTTTGATAAAACCACAGCATTGCCTAAAATTTGAGCGGTATAAATGTGTTTTGGGTGCTGATAAATGTCAGCTGGTTTTCCTGTTTGTAATAGCTCGCCATTTTTTAGGATAAGTAACTGATCGGCCAAAAACAAACCATCAGCCGGATCGTGAGAAACCAAAATTACGGTAACACCAGTTTCGGAGGCTACTCGTTTAATATCGGCACGCAGTTGATTCTTAAGTAGCGCATCAACCTGACTAAAAGGTTCGTCTAAAAGTAAAACCTGTGTATCGGCAACCATTGCTTTTGCTATAGCCACCCGCTGCTGCTCTCCCCCACTCAGCTCGATAATTTTTTTGTTCTGGAGTGGCGAAATCCGAAGATGTTCCATAATCTGGAGCGTTTTATCGGCTTTGGTTTTAAGGTCGGTGTTCGATAGTTGTGAGGCAATATTATCGTAAACCTTCGCATAAATATTTAACGAAAAATCCTGCGTAACCATCTTCATCTGTTTGTGGCCCGGGATGAGTTGTTCATCAGGGCCTTTAACCCTTTGATCTTCGAAAAAGATTTCGCCCTCATCGGTTTTCAGCAATCCGTAAATAGATTTCAGTAAGGTCGATTTTCCACTTCCACTCTCTCCGATTATGGCCACTATATCGCCTCTTTTGATTTCGAAACTTACATTTTTAATCCCACCGGCCTGTTCTGCCTGATATTGCTTGGTTAAATTTTTAACGTTGATTATGGTATTGCTCACGTGGTAAAGATAAGAAAAAGGTAGAGGGTTTTAAGGTGGAAGGCTTAAGGTGCAAACAAAATCACACGTGCGTTATATTTTATTTTTGCACGTATCCAAGCATCTATGTATCTTTACATCAATACATCAGCAATTATAAGGCCATGAACACTAAACTAACCTTAACTATAGATAAGTCTGTTATTAAACAGGCAAAAGCTTATGCAGAACAGCAAGGCAGAAGCCTATCTGCAGTGGTAGAAAATTATTTAAAAGCTGTTATCAAAAAAGAAGAGATTGTAAAAGACGATGATGAGCTTTCTCCAATCATAAAATCTTTGATGCTCCGCCCGAAAGTAGAACTACCTGATGATTATGATTATAAAAAAGAACTAGAGAAAGTCAGGGATGAGAAATATCAAAAATATTTAAATAATAATGAAAGATAACATTCTCATTGATTCTGATGTTTTACTTGATTTTTTTCTGAAACGAGAACCATTTTTTATTGATTCATCAAAAATTCTGAATTTATGTGTCAACCAAAAAATCAATGGTTTTGTTTCCGGTTTAATAATAGCCAACACGTATTATTTGTTGAGAAAACACTTTAGTCATAAAGATATTTTGGCCGACTTTAAGATATTATTTACTTTTTTAGATATTTTAATAATTGACAAAAATGTTATTTTGACTTCAATCGATTCTGAATTCACAGATTTTGAAGATGCACTCCAAAATTTTTCGGCTGAAAACCATGGATCAATTAATGCTATAATTACGCGAAATATTAAAGACTACAAAAGGAGTAAGCTAAGTGTATTAACGCCTACAATGTTTCTAAAAACATTATAAAACAAAAAATCCTGTCTCGCCTAACCGAAACAGGATCTGTTTTATTTGTGTGTTGCTGTTTTAATTTAATCCGAAGGTAACCCCGAAGCTCATGTTCTTTAAGCCAGCTTGTTGAGCGGTAGTAAACATATCGTTAAAGTAATACTTGGTAAATAATCCTATACCACCATAGCCAAATCTAACTGTACCTCCGTAACGAACCGATTGAAAGTGGTAGCTATCATATTGTTTTTCTTTACCACGTTCTTCGCTTATCTGTTTAATTTTTCCATTTAGCAAAAAGCTAACCTCCGGACCTAAAACCAGGTAAAATCTTTTGCTGTTTTTGTTTTCGCTGGTACGGAATTCGAAGTTTAATGGAATATGTACATAGCTGCTCGAGAAACGGTTTTTTGAAAAATGTACAGGTGCCTGATCGGTATATACAAATTCGTTAGAATTTTTAGCAATAGTAATGTCTTTTCGTAAGCGGATCAATGTCCAGTCGAAACCACCGGCTACATAAACCTTAAAGTTAGAGTTGAAACGATAGCCAAATTGCAGAACATCGAAAGAGAAAGTACTGGTTTTGCCACCTTTATAAATCCAAAAAATCGTTGTTTGGAGATAAGTTGAAACTGCCATTGTCAATTAACCTGGAGAACCCCCAATCAACCCTGGTAAAAGTAATCCCACCCACAAAACGGCCTTTTTTTGATGCAGCGACAGTTGAATCGCTTTTTTTGTTCTCACCACCATTCAAGGTCATGTTTAGCGAAAAACTTTTTTTTCTTTTTACTATGCTATCTTTAACTACTGTATCTTGTTGTGCAAAAGCACCTGGAGCCATAACACCGGCAAGCCCGCTTACCAAAAGTGTTGTATAAATTAGACGTTTCATGTATGTGTGTGTTTTATTGAATTATTGAATGAGTGAATGGTTTGAATGTCGTATCCTAAAATCTGTTAATCCCGATTTAATCCTAGCTTACTTCTTATTGCGTTTACCTATTTTAAATGGGCCTATATTGATCGATGCTAAAGAAGAATCATCATCATCCGTACGAAACTGGATCAGCTTATCTTTTCTTTTGTCCATTTTATTAACAATGAGGTTTACCACATCGCCAACATTACGGATACCTCTATTGCTCTGTTCGTTATCGTTAACAGGTTCATCCGTTTTAACTGGCGTTGCAACAAGCGCAGTTACAACCTCTTCTTTTGGCTGTAAAATCGCCTCTTCGATTCTTGTTTTAATATCCTTTTTAGGTTCTTCTACTTTAGCTACAATTGTTTCTTGCCTTTGCATTTCAGGGGCCGTAACTATCCGCTGTTGCTCCACAGCTGGTTTAACGTTTTGTTTCACCTTTGTTTTGGCAATAGCACTTACCGCCTTAGGTTGAACTGGCAAAACTGGTGTTATATTTTCAACTGGCGCAACAATTGCAGCCGAAGAATCTTTAGTGGTCTGTACCCGTACCGCTGGTTTAACTTTTTCAATGGTGTTACTGGCCAATTTTTTATCTCCGTCAGTATTATCTTGTTGTTGATAAACCAAAACGCCAAGTGTAGCAATTAATAACACAGCGGCTGCCGATAACCAATAAATCGGTATGATTCTTTTTTTCTTAGGTGTTATTTCGCTTTCAATACTGCTCCATAAATCCCTAGAAGGTGCTACTTCTGCATCAGCAAAAGCATCCTTAAATAACTGATCAAAATCCTTATCCCGTATAGGTTGCATAACCAAATCCCTCCATTTTTATAATTTCTTCTTTTAATATTGCCCTTGCTCTCGATAGTTGCGATTTACTCGCGCCTTCTGAGATCCCAAGCGTTTCTCCAATTTCTTTGTGCGAATAACCTTCAATTACGTACATGTTAAAAACCATGCGGTAACCATCTGCCAATTTTTGTATCACCTTCATTAAATCCTGCATTCCTAAAGTGCCAAAATCAAATCCGGTTGATGGTTGCTCGTAAGCTTCATCTATTTCTACCACATTTAAGCTGCGTAAATTTTTACGGTAACTTTCAATTGCAGTGTTCACCATAACCCTTCTAATCCAGCCTTCAAAAGAACCATCGCCCCTATACTCTTTTATTTTCTGGAAAATTTTAATATATCCCATCTGCAGCACATCTTCTGCCTCCATCCTATCTTTGGCATAGCGCATACAAACGGCCAACATCTTCGATGCGGTTTGCTTGTAAAGCAGCTCCTGCATCTTCCGGTCGCCAGCTTTGCAGCCTTCCATCAAATCGTTTATCGTATAGCTTCGCGTCAATTTCATTGTGTGTTTGTATATAGAAGATGGCAGATTACAAACAATGGTTGCATGAGGTGAGAAAAAAAGTTAAATAAAGTTAAATTCAGAAATATGACTACTGATTATCAGACAGATATAATTAAAATATTTTTTTAAGAAAGATATAGATTTTTTATTTGAAAATGAACATGCAGCATTTCATCGGGGCAGCAGTCCCGTGCCAAAGGCACCTCTTTGGAGTTATTCACTTCAAAGCCTGGGGCTCGTACCTCACCTTCGTGTTTTTCGCTGCTATCGGGTTTAGTTGGCAGGGACTTCCGAAGTTTAAAAAAAGAACAAAGCGCTGGGGAACTTCGGCGGTCTATAAAACACAAAACCCCGTAGGTTTTAAAACCTACAGGGTTTGAAATCTTATGAGAGTAATCACCCTCAACCTTCCTACCTTCTACCTTCCATCCTTTTTCACTTTAAACAATTTGAAATCCTGCTTGTAGGTTAAGAAGAATGAATGGTTAAACTGAAGTTGTTTATCGGTATGATCAAGATCGATATGCGGTTCGAAACGTACATCAAGGTATAAATGTGGAATTAATTCTTTTTGGTATGCATAACGCAACGAAACAATGTTTCTAGCACTTTGCTTTAAGCCCGGACTGTACAGGTTATCTGAAACCGATTCATAAAGTGGCATTCCTTTAATCGAAATAAAGTTGTTGCCTTTCCAGTAAGAAGCCACCAAACTGCCCCATTTACTTTCTACGCCCGCATTTAACCATAATCCAAAGCCACCTTGGTAAGCTCTTCTTTTCTCAGGTGAAAAATCTTTATACACCCGCAATATAGTTGTCGGTATATACCTGTTTAATGTTGGTATTAATTGCTTTGTGCAGTTTCAAACCAGTTGCTCCATTAAACATAGTCGTAATCGGAATTTCTTTAAGTACATCAATTTGTCCACCTTGATGGAAAGCCAAAAATTGAGCAGGCAAACTAAACTTCCAGCCATTACCTTCCGCAATAGTGCTTTCGGTAGATAAACCACCAATAATTTCTTCTTTAGCAGGATCACCCTTATAAATCATTTTCTGCCAGGCAATCCAAGCATCTAAAGTAAACTTCTTGCGTTCTACCAATAACTGTGTTCCATATTCGATTGGCGTGGTTAAGGTTCTTTCAAAATCGTATAAAGGCTCGATATACTTATGCTGAATATTACCTTCTAAACTTCCGAAAATTAAAGTAAGGTTTCTTTTGTGGTATTTTACGCTGAATAAAGGTTTAGCATCAGAAATCCCGTTTCTACCAAAATCCTTTCTGATAAAAGCACCGGCGGTAATCGCCAGATTAGGATGCGCGTAGTAAACGATTTGAGGCTGCAACTGTGTTCCGTACAAAGTATAACCATCATGAAAATCGTTGGTATACTCGTAATTACGGACGTAGTTTAAATTGTAAAAATTAAAATGAACCTCGTTGGTTAAGCTGCTATCTGGACGGATCCGGTTTTCGAAAGCCGATTGATTAAACTGTGCCGAAGCGAAATAAGCACTAAAAAGAAATGGTATTAGTAGTAAGGCCTTTTTCAGACCTGTAGATGTAAACATGCGCTTGAATTTTATCGCCCAAATTTAGAATAGTTTTTTATTAAATTATCAAGTATCGGGTATCAAGTATCAAGAAGTCGGTGCAAGTTTACGCAAAGGAAACAAAGTTATTTATTCATTAACCACTAAGGCACACTCAAAGATTTTGGAACTTATTATTAAATAATATTCTTAGTGTATTAGTGGCTTTGTGGTATAAAGATTATTCACCTCGCTTTTTACGATAATTTTTATACAGCTTAACCGCAACCATAATGGCCATTGCCACGCCCATTATACCAATTAAACCGTAAATCCAGTTAATGGCGCTTTTAAGGATGACCACAAATACAATGGCAATCATAAAAATCGTCGCTAATTCGCGCCACAACCTCAACTGAAAGCTGTTTAGCCTATATTGGTTGTTTTTAAGCTGTTTAACGATGTTCTGACAGATGAAATGATAAATGAGTAAGCCAACAACAAAACCTAGCTTAACCCACATCCAATCGGCTTGAAGCAAGCCTTGGTTTAAAGTCAGCATAGATACACCTGCCAAAACAGAAATGATCATGGCTGGGGTGGCGATAATTTTCCATAAAGTAGCCTCCATTTTAACAAACTGTTTTTGGAGGATACTTTTTTCGGGTTCAGGTTTATCGTTTGCCTCGGTATGGTAAATAAAAAGACTCAGGATATAAAACAGTCCTGCCATCCAGCTGATTACAAATACAACATGTACTGCTATGAAATATCGATAATATGGCAATAGGGTTTCTATCATTGAATGTTTGTAGAATAAAGCCTTTTATTTAAAATAAATCAGAATGTGTTCCGACCCTTAATAGAATTATTTCTTTTGCGTCGGTTATCTCAAACCATATGATCAATAAATCAGGCTTAATATGAGCTTCCCAATTGTCCTTATAGTTTCCAACTAATTTATGCGGGCGATGCTTCTTATCAATTCCACTGGCACCATCAATCTCTAATTTAAATAGAAAATCCTTAATGAGATTTATGTTCTTTGCAGAACGTTTCTTCATTAGCTTAATGTCTTTATCAAATTGATTGGTAGGCTTTAGAACAAACATCTACAAGGAATTGATATACGAATTTATATCTTTAATCGGTTCGCCTATCCCGATACCCTTGTGTGCATCATCGATAGTTTTTTGCGTAACTGAATTGGGTACAGATTTACCCGCACTCTCCTTTTTAAAAGTAACACCAAGCTCCTTTAAAAGCTGTTTTACCAATTCGCTTTTTTTTTCAGGAATGTTTATAATAAGTGTTTCCATATCCAAATATAACGATTTACAGCAACCGTTCAAAGTCCGCTTTATGAGATTTTAGGGGTTAATATCTAAACTCCTTTACCACGTCAATTGCATATTTCACGTTATCAAAAGGAATATCTGGCATGATACCATGCCCTAGGTTGAAGATAAAACCTTCAGTACCACGCATACGTTCGAATAATTTATGGATCTGCGCTTTAATTACCGCTTTATCTGCATATAAAATATGTGGATCTAAATTTCCCTGTACGGCAATACCTGCTGGCAAAGCATTTTTAATGTTCAATAAATCAGCATTCCAGTCAACTGAAATTACGTCTGGTTTAGCTTCTGCCATAATCGGAGCAAAAACCGAACTTCCTTTACAGAAAGAAATCACCGGAATTTCTTTTCTGTTTAAGTTAGCGATGATTTCCTGAATATAACGGTGAGAAAACTCCTGATAATCATTCCAGGATAAAGCAAGAGCCCAACTATCAAAAATCTGCACGGCATTAACGCCAGCAGCAATCTGAAGATTCAGATAATCGGCCGTTACCTTTGCAATTTTAGCCAAAAGTTTGTGCGCCAGCTCTGGTTGATTGTGTATAAAGAGCTTGGTTAATTTAAAATCTTTAGAAGAGCCCCCTTCAATTAAATAACTCATTACGGTAAATGGCGCGCCAGCGAAACCGATCAATGGAATTCTGCTATCCAATCGCTGTTGAATCACTTTGATTGCATCAGCAACGTATTGCAATTCATCTAAACAATCCACATTTAAGTTTTCGATGTCTTGAGCGGTACGTACCGGATTGGCAAATTTAGGTCCAACGCCTTGAGTGAAGCTTAAATCGCCACCCATAGCCTCTCCGGTTACCAAAATATCGCAGAATAAAATCGCGGCGTCAATATCCAACAAATCAACAGGCAACATGGTCACATCTGCAGCAATTTCTGGATTTTTACACATCTCTAAAAAAGAGTATTTGTTTTTAATTTCCCAATATTGTGGCATAAAACGACCTGCCTGACGCATCATCCATACTGGTGGCCGTTCGGTTTGTTTTGAAAATGCTGCGTCTAAAAATAAGTTATTCTTCATGATTGTATTTGGTGTCGCACTACTCGTCATGCTGATCCGACAACTATCGGATTTATTTCAGCATCTTTCTTTAGTTAGATCCAGAACTGAGTTCAGGATGACGGACTGCCTAAAATTTTAATTTTGCAAAGGTATAAATAAAAAAAAAACGAAGTACCTTTTTATCCCTAAACTGGTGCTTCGTTATTCAAAATGACAATATTAATATTATAACTTGCTTATTTCTTTTTCAATTTTAACGATAATATCTTTCGAGCGTTGCGTTTCGGCAAGTTCTTTGGCCAATTTCGTATAAGCTTCTGCCCTTTCTCTATCTTTCTTCCGCAAGGCGAGATTAGCCAAATGGATCAGTACATACGATTTCTCATTTTTACCTCCCACCGGAAAGCGGCTTGCCAACTGAAAGTGATATTCAGCTTTATCATAGTCTTCTTCTTTCAAAGCCATGTTGCCTTGCATAAACTCGTAATAACCCCTTCGGCTTTTAGCCAAGCGCTCTGGCTTAACCACCTCAGCCAATAAGGCTTTGGTTTTACCGAATTCGTTATTCTTGAAATGTTTTGATGCCATCAAAACCGAACTATGCTTAAAATGGCTCCAAACAACAAAGGCAAACAACAGTACTGAAACAGCGGCCAGCTGATATTGATTGAAAAATACACAAACCAATGCAGCAAGCGCAAAAACTGCCATTAAAGCATATCTGCCTTTATTATTGTACATTAATGACTATCAGTAAATTTATAGCCTACACCACGGATCGAATGGAAATAAACTGGATTCTTTTGATCTGGTTCGAAATACTTACGGAAAGTTAAAATGAAGTTATCAATTGTTCTTGTTGAAGGATAAACATCATAATTCCAAACAGTTTCTAAAATCTGCTCTCTTGAAACCGCATCGTTTTTACGCTCGATCAACAGTTTCAACAACATCGTTTCCTTTTTGGTTAACGGTGTGATGGTACCATCATCGTGTTTTAATTCGAAAGAGTTAAAATAGATTGTTTTATCACCGATTTTGTAAGAATTCAATTCTTTTAAATCATCAGATTTCAAACTGCGCTTAACCAAAATACCAACACGAAGAATTAATTCTTCTAAGTTGAAAGGTTTAACCAAATAATCGTCAGCTCCCTTTTTCAAACCTAAAACACGGTCTTCTGAAGTGTTTTTAGCTGTTAAAAACATAATCGGAACTTCTGCATTCTCTAAACGGATTGTTTCGCAAACCTGGAAACCATCCATTTCAGGCAACATTACATCTAAAATAATTAGATTAAAGCGTTCTTCTTTAAAAATTTTAAGAGCGGTTTTGCCATCTTTAACGGCGTGAACTTTATAACCCTCAAGTTCGAGGTTTAATTTGATAGCATCTAACAAGTGATCCTCGTCTTCTACCAATAGAATTCTTAATTTTTGTGACATAATTGAGATTAACTAAATGTTACTTCAAAAATACTTCCTTGAGGCAAATTGTCTTTTACTGTAATATCTGCATCATGGTATTGTAAAACCTCCTTCACAATAAACAAGCCTAAACCTGTTCCTTTCGCTTTTCTGACATTCTCGTTACCAACGCGGTAAAACTTATCAAATATCAACATTTTTTCGGCATCTGAAATACCTGGCCCCTGATCCATCACACTTAATTGAATATGCCCATCAACTTTGTTTAAATGCACATTTATCTCATCACACGGGTTCGAATACTTCACCGCATTCTCAATTAAATTGGTCACTACTGACGATAAGGCAAATTTGTCACCCATTACCTGCAAATTTGGCTGAATTTTAGCATTTATAATCTGCTCACATCCACAAGAGTGAACCTGCAGCCTATCCGTGATTTTATATACCAGTTCCGAGAAGTTAAATTCTTCCTTCGGAAAAGTATACGAACGGTTTTCGATCTTGGTGGCCAACAGCATATTTTCAACCAGATCGTCCAAACGCTCAATATCTTTTAGCGAATTGTTAAGCAATGAAGTTTGGCGTGCCTTATCCAAATCACGTTTAACAATGGTTTGGATAGAAAGTTTTATCGCCGCCAAAGGTGATTTTAGTTCGTGGGTAATCGACATCAGAAAGTTCTGCTGTTGTTCCCTTAATTTATCTTCACGTTTTAATGATTGATGAAGGAAATAACCGCCAATACAGAGCAAGAACAAAAACACCGAACCTTCGCCCATAATCATGGTCATCCGGCTTGGCTGCAAACGCACCACCAATGTTCCCCACGAAATTAGTTGAATCAGTGCGTAAAGCAATAATGCGTAAAATATGATAATAGATTTCTTCATATCCCAACCCCTAAAGGGGCTTTTAATTTTAAATATCTTTTCCTCGGTTTAATTACACAGATAATGTGATTTCACCGATTTATTCTACTCCGTCGTCATTGCGAGGCACGAAGCAATCTTACTACTACCGCTATTTAAAACCAATTGACTAAGATTGCTTCTTCGTTCCTCCCCGCAATGACAATTTTCCGAACAAGCCTCTTTGTTCTCTGTGAAAACTCAGCGTCCTCTGTGGTTAAACAAAAAACCTTATTTCTTAAACACTAAATCTAATGCTTCAAAAATAGCACGTTTTGCTTTTTCCAATTCGATCTTAGTATGTGCTGAAGATACGAAACCAACTTCATATCCCGATGGCCCTAAATAAATTCCTCTATTTAATAACTCCCGGTGCATAATTTTGAATTTCTCCATGCTGCTGGCATCAATCTCATCAGCCGATTGGATTTTATCTTTATCGGTAAAAGCAAACCAGAAGATAGAACCAATGGTAAATACCTTAAATTTATAATTACGTGCAGTTGCAAAACGCTGAATACTGGCTACAAACTCTTGCGCTTTGGTATTCAAATCTTTGTAAAAGCTTGATTTGTTCAGCTCTGTTAATGTTGCAATGCCCGCTGCCATAGCCACCGGATTTCCAGACAAGGTACCTGCCTGATACACACCACCATCAGGAGAGATATGTGCCATAATTTCAGCACGTGCACCATACATCCCAACAGGTAAGCCACCACCAATGATTTTACCATAAGTAACAATATCAGGTGTAATGCCATAATGCGCGGCTGCACCTTCAAAACCTACCCTGAAACCGGTAATAACTTCATCAAAAATCAGAAGGGAACCGTTATCAGTACAGATTTTACGCAAGAAATGAATATATTCCTCATCTTGAATAATCAAACCATTATTTGCCGGAATACCCTCAATAATTACCGCAGCAATCTGATCTTTGAACTGCGCAAAAGCCTGTTCAATAGCTGTTTTATCATTTAGGGGTACCACTATGGTTTCTTCAGCGAAAGATTTTGGCACACCTGCAGAAGAGGTTTCACCAAAAGTAACCAAACCAGAACCGGCTTTAACCAAAAGCGAATCGCTATGACCATGGTAACAGCCTTCGAATTTTAAAATTTTATCGCGACCGGTAAAACCTCTTGCCAAACGAATGGCCGACATTACCGCTTCGGTACCTGAACTCGTAAAACGGATTTTCTCAACAAAACGATTGTTTTTAATAATCAGCTCTGCCAATTCATTTTCTAAAGCTGTTGGTGCACCAAAGCTCATTCCGTTCTGCATTACCTCGGTAACTTTTTCGCGGATTTTAGGGTTGTTATGTCCCAAAATTAACGGCCCCCAGCTACCGCAGAAATCGATAAACTGATTACCATCGGCATCCCATATATAACAGCCATCACCTTTTTCGATAAAAAGTGGTGTACCGTAAACAGATTTAAAAGCCCTAACAGGTGAGTTTACCCCACCAGGGAAATAAGTTTTTGATTTTTCGTACAGTTCGGCAGATTTTACCCTCGAAATATCAGGTTTACTACCTGTATTTACCGGAATATCGGCTTCGTTGCCTGAAAACATTTTCTTTAATGAATCTAACATCTTTGTTAAGGTTGAAGGCTGAAAGGTAGAAGGTTAAAGGTTTTGAGGGGCTAAACCCTCCGCCTTTAAACCCTCTACCTTCCACCTCATTACATCCAATCGTTATTTAAAATATCTTTGATATGGTAAGTGGTAATAATACTTGCCCCTGCACGGGCGAAGGCATGCATGGTTTCCATTACCACTTTTTGTTCATCTATCCAACCGCGTTCGGCAGCTGCCTTTACCATCGAGTATTCGCCAGATACGTTATAAACCGCAATTGGCAAATTGGTATCTTGTTTTAACCTTTGGATAATATCCAGATAAGCTAAACCTGGTTTTACCATTAACACATCAGCACCCTCTTGTTCATCCAGCTGCGCTTCTCGTAAAGCTTCCAACGGGTTTCTGAAGTCCATCTGATAAGCCTTCCTATCACCTTTACTTGGCGCACAATCGGCAGCCTCTCTAAAAGGACCATAATAAGCAGAAGCAAATTTTGTGGCATGGCTCATAATGGCCGCATTAACAAAACCGTTTTCATCTAAGAGATTTCGCATGGCCTCAATCCTTCCGTCCATCATATCAGACGGGGCAAACATATCAGCACCAGCTTCGGCATGTGTTAAAGCCATTTTAGCGATTACCTCAACTGTTTTATCGTTTTGGACATAATCGTTCTCCAAAATACCGCAATGGCCATGGGTAGTATAAGAACAAACGCAAACATCGGTAATTACATATAAATCGTCTCCGAATTGTTTTTTTAATTCACGAACTGCAGTTGGAACCAAAGAATGATCATGATAAGCAGACTTAGCATCTTCAGATTTTTCGTCGCCAACGCCAAATAGCATAATTTTGTTGAGTCCTTTTTTCATTCCGGCCTCTACATCTTTAACCAGGGTATCAATCGAATAATGGTTTACCCCCGGCATGGCATCAATGGCGTGGGTAACATTGCTGCCTGGCACTACAAAGTAAGGGTACACAAACATATCTTTCGATAACCGGGTTTCGGCTACCATCTCTCTCACCAACGGGTTTTTCCTTAATCTACGCGGACGATTTAACATTTTATTTGTATCAAGTATTTAGTATCAAGTATCGAGACCTGAATATCTTTTATTTTTTCCTTTGGGATGATTGCACAGATTGAATGATTACACAGATTTTTAGATTTAGTATCAAGATTATAGTATCAGGTATCAAGACTCAATTATTTTAAACCTTAAACGCTAATGCCTCCACCCTAAACCTTCCTACCCTCTCTACCTTACTTCAATCCCAAACACTGCCTCAGCTAGTCCAATTTCATCAGGCGAATAAGGCAAAGCATATTTCACGCCCATTTCATCAAATTTCTTACCGGTAGAGTTTCCAATGGCAATTACCTGTTGGCCCGGCTCCAATAGATTATCAGCGAAATAGGCATCAACATTTGAGGGACTGGTAAAAATCAGTACATCAGCATAACTTTGGTCAATATCATCTTCAATTACCGTTTCGTAGATCGGCAGATCGATTATTTTAGCATCAGCTGGTAATGATTTTTGAATCGATTGTAAAGAATCCTGTGCTCTTGGAAACAGTATTTGCTGACCGCCAACCAATTGCGCGAAATCTTCAGCAACTTCGGTAATATCACCACTCTCGCCAACAAAATCGGCAATATGGCCAAATTTACGCAAGGCATCTTCTGATCCTCTTCCTACCACACCAAACCTTGTTTTCTTTGGCAATACTGGTTTTAAGTTGAAAAAATATTCTACACTATTGCGGCTGCTGAAGAAAACCCAGTCTACATGCCTTAAGATAAACTGATCTAAAACAGTTACTATCGGAAACGTACGGATTAACGAACGCCCTTCTATTTCAATATTATTATTTTCTAATGCTCTACGGAAATAACTGTGTTCGCCAATTTCGCGTGAGATGAAAACCTTTGCTGGTTTCTTTCTTTCTGCATTAAACTTGTCCACAATTTTTTCTGCCAAACCTTCGGTACTTTCTGCGCGTAAAAACAAGCGCTCAGGAAAATGATCGGCCGTTTCGGCTTTTGAAGTCCATATTTCGAATTTTCCGTTTTCTTTTTTGCAATAACAGCCCAAAGGCATGTGGCAACCGCCTTCGAAAAGGTTTAACACCTTACGTTCTACGGTTACTGTCTCTGCCGTTTCTCGGTCGTGCAATTTTTGCAATGCATCAAAAAGCTCGGTATCATTTTCCCTGATCTGAATAGCCAATGCGCCCTGAGCAGGTGCCGGGATAAACTCAGTAGTTTCTAATTCTTCCACATGTAAATCGCTCACATCTAGATTTAAGCGCTTAACACCAGCTTTTGCAATCAGAATGGCATCATAATCTTCATCACGAAGTTTTTGGATGCGGGTGGGTACATTTCCGCGTAAATCTTCAACCTCTAAATCGGGACGTAAACCCAATAACTGGGCTTTGCGGCGATTAGATGAAGTGCCAACCATTGCGCCTTTTTTTAACGAAAGCTTTTGCGAAACATCTACACAATCTTTTAAAATCAAAAGATATTCACTTGCTTCTTCACGCGGTGGTAAAGCGGCAATAATCAACCCTTCAGGGTGCGTAGTAGGTAAATCTTTAAGGCAATGTACAGCCAGATCAATTGTTCCACCCAAAAGCTCTTCTTCCAGTTCTTTGGTAAAAAAGCCTTTGCCTTCCAGTTTATCCAATCTTAAATTCAGGATTTTATCGCCCTGCGTTTTAATGATTTTTATTTCTGCTTCTATTCCAATTGCAGCCAATTCATCTTTTATATGATTTGCTTGCCATAAAGCCAGGTCGCTACCGCGTGTTCCAATGGTTAATTTCTTCACTATAAAGGTTAAATGAGTTGCAAATTTAATTTAATTAGTGGTTTATACCATGAATTGTTTAAAAATGAGACAGTGAGGTTACAGAACCTATAATTTAAAGGATTTCTATGACATTATGCAATCGGTTTGTCGTTCTTAGCACGGCGAAGAATCTCTAAGCGACACGACTCTCCCCATAAATAAAATTCAAATGTTATTTATGTTAGATGGCGGTTGAACCATATAAGGAATGTAAGTCCGTTTAAGTTGATTGCATGAAAGATGCTGAAACAAGTTCAGCATGACGGCAAGGGAATTTGTTTCCGGATTTATCTAAAGATACAAGATTCTTCAATGCGTTCAGAATGACAGAAAAAGAATGATAGAAACGAGATTTGGCGTTCTTGGCGCCTACCCTTAGCGATCTTTGCGGTAAAATTAGGGTTGATTAACCAAAATTTCTTTGGCCATTACCATCGGAACGCTGATGTATTTTTTCTCCATGTAGTTCATTACACGTTCTAAAACTTCGCGCGAGGCTTCATCCATCTGACTAATTTCATCAGCAAACACGCCATTTATGGCTGTATTTTTGATTTCTTTAATCTTTCTTGGTACTTCCTGCATCGCTAACTCGATACGGCGTTGTTTTAAAACAGAGAAAAATTCGGTAATGTTATTGCTGATAATTTCTTCGGCGTGCACCAGTTCGTTATAACGTTCCTGGATATTTTTGCGTGCCACCTCTTTTAGCGATTCTACCTCAATATAATGTACGGGGTTGTTATGGATCACTGCAGGCGTAACATCATTAGGGATAGCCAAATCTACAATTACCTTTTTGCCCTGATCGCCGTTTAAAAGTTTGGCGTATAAAGCTTCGTTAATAATTGCCTCGGTTGAGCCGGTACAGGTAATGATCACATCAAATCCTTCATTAAAATCTTCAAGTGCTGCTAAAGGATAAGCCTTACCACCTAATTCTCCTGCCAAAGATTCGGCCTTAGAAAGCGTCCTGTTGAAAATCGAGAAATTCGAGTATTTATGTTTGTTGAGGTATTTTGCAATGTTCTGATTGGTTTCGCCAGCGCCAATAATCAAGATACGTGAGTTGCCACACATATTTAACTCTTTTAGCTTGCGGTAGGCCAATGAAACAACAGAAACCGGGTTTTTCGAAATATTGGTATGGGTATAAACTTCTTTTGCAGTTTTAACTACACGATCCATAATCATACGCATGTAATCGCCAGTAAAACCTGCATCGCGGCAGTTTTCGTAAGCTTTACGGATCTGGGCAAGAATTTCTTTTTCGCCAACCACCAAACTCTCTAAAGAGCAAGATGTTCTGAGCAAATGGTTAAAAGCTTCTTCGTTTTCGTATACTGTAACATTATCCAGAAAACGCTCCATAAATTCAGGAGGTAGTCCCATGTCTAAAACAGTAAGGAATCTGGTTACAAATTCTTTGTCGGTTTTCTCTTTGGTAAGGAAAACAAACTCCACCCGGTTGCAGGTTCCGATATAGAAAATTTCACTAACGGGAAGTTCTGCTTGAACATTCTTCAACCTGCTATCTAAACTCTGATCACAAATAACTAATTTCCCTAAAGATTTCAGGTCGATGTGGTGATGCGTAAAAGCTATTACTTTTAAATATTCCAAGTGCTTCCGTTATTAACTATTATCGGGATACAAAAGTAACAGGGTGAACGCATGTGACTGTCATTAACCTGTAATTTACATCAATTTAGAACGGTTTTAAATAAAGAGCCTAAAGATTATTTAAACCATATTGATTTATATGACAAACCAATCTGCAAAATTTTTCTTTGGATTTACGCCCTCTTCTACGTCCTGACTGAATGTAACCACTTTTTATCCATTGCAGTACATTACGTGATTATGCCAAAATGGTTGCCTTCGCATGCTTTTAATTTATTTTTCCGGAATATTAGAAATTGTTTTTGGGGTTTATTGTTTGATTAAGAAGACTAGAAAGCTTGCATCTGTGCTGATTACCCTAATGTTGATCGCATTTATGCCTACGCACATCTACATGATCTAGAAGATGCCATTCATATTTGGCAAAATATCGGCCATACCATTTATGGCCTGGGCAAGTTGCCTTTGCAGTTATTGTTTATCTGTTGGTATGGTATTATTATAAAAATCGTAATGGGTAATTTTATTTTTTGAAAAGCAGGAACTGTATTTCATTTTTGTGTTAGCCCCGCTATTCGTTACAATCTTTTTGGGAATGTTAGTCTGGGTTTGTCGAAGATCTGCAACAAAAAGTATTTCCACTGTTATCGGGTTTAGATATATAGGCCTCTGCAACTATTAATGGTTTTCTTGGCGCTTCTATAACAAACATCCATCAGGTTAATGCAAAAAACACACAACAAAATTAGATTTCGTAGGTTTATAATTTGTATCAATTCCTTAAATTATGATTACACAAAGCAATATTAGCCTTAGCGGTTCTGACGGAAAATTAATTATCGGCGATGTTACTTTCGATGAGAAAAACCCTAATACGCCCATTGTACTTTTTGTTCATGGATTTAAGGGTTTTAAAGATTGGGGCGCACACAATTTAGTGGCCAGGCATTTTGCCAGTAATGGTTACCGTTACATTAAGTTCAATTTATCGCATAGTGGTGTGCCAGTTAATGATCCGAAAGATGTAACCGATATGGATGCCTTTGCGAACAATACCGTATCGAAAGAACTTTTTGATTTAAATGCGGTACTCAATTTTATCGAAAAAGCATACGGTAAAGACACAAAGGTAAACCTGATAGGCCATAGCCGCGGCGGTGGATTATCAATTATTGAGGCGGCGAACGATTTAAGGATCAACAAACTGATTACCTGGAGTGCAATTGGCGATTTTGCCAGTCTGTGGAAAAAAGAACAGGAAGCCGAGTGGAAAAAAAATGGCAAAATCTTCGTTACCAATGCCCGAACGAAAGAGCAAATGCCTTTAAATGTTAGTTTATTGGAGGATCTGGAAGAGAATACAGCAGCATTGAATATTTTAGATGCAGCAAAACGGGTAAACATCCCCTGGTTGATTATCCATGGCGATGATGATGTAAACGTTCCTTTTGAAACCGCGCAAACTTTGGCAGAGGCCAATCCTGGCAGCAGGTTAGTTAAAATTGAAGGTGCCAACCACGTTTACGGTGCAACACAGCCTTATACTAGCGAAACTTTACCACCACTCTTGTTTAAGGTTTGTGAAAAGGTTTTGTTATTTTTGGATGAAGGATAATTATTACCTAAGCGGTCGTCACCCTGAATTTATTTCAGGGTCTATATTGCAGGAAGCATGTATAAATAAATCCAGGGTGACGACCACTTAAATTGATTGCCATCAAACCCTAATTATCTAATCATCCCCTCTCCTTACAAAATTCCGCATATCGCTACCGCTTGGGCTTTGGAAAATTTCGAGGTCGAAGTAAGGAACCGCTGCCAACAAGTGATCAAAAATATCAGCGGCTACTTCTTCGAAACGTTTTAAGGCTTTTTCTTTTGAAAAAACATAAATTTCAATCGGTAATCCGTTTTCTGTAGCCTGCAACTGGCGCACCATAAAGGTTAAGTCGGTATTGATATAAGGGTTACTCTCCAGGTATTTCTCTGCGTAAACCCTAAAAGTACCAATATTAGTCATGTGGCGCCCGTTAACCAGATTATTGGGATTTACCGTATTTTCGGCATTATACCTTTCTATAAAAGTCTGCGTATCTTTAAGGTAATCTTTCAAAAAATCGATACTCTGTAGTCTTCCAATCAATTCTTCATCGCAGAATTTAATGCTCGAAATCTTGATATTAATATGGCGTTTAATCCTCCTGCCATCACTTTCCTCCATCGCCCGCCAATTCTTAAATGACTCACTAACAATAGCATAACTCGGCACAATTGTTACGGTTTTATCCCAATTACGCACTTTAATGGTGGTTAAATTTATTTCGGTTACTTCGCCATCGGCACCGTATTTCTCTACGGTAATCCAATCGCCTACCCTAACCAGATCAATCGCACTCATTTGTACAGAAGCTACAAAACCTAAAATCGGATCTCTGAAAACCAAAATAAAAACAGCGGTAACTGCGCCAAAACCACCGAAAACATAAAGCGGCGATTCGCCAAGAATAATGGACAGGATGAGCACAAAACCAACAATATAAAATACAATTTTGGCTACCTGTTTGTAACTTCTAATGGGTTTATCGGCATATTTCTTTGATGATTCCAAGATGGATACCAAAGCATTCAGAAATGCATTTACAGCAAACATTACGGCTAAAACCATATAGATTTTAGCAAATATTAAAGCATAAAACAACCCGTTTTTAAAATCGATAAAAAGATAAGGCACAACATTATAGATGATATAAGCCCCAAATATTAAAGCAAAAGCCCTGAAAACCCTAAATTCGAATAAAGCTTTTTGCCAGTCTGACTTTGTTTTTGCACTTTTTACCACACCGATAAAAAGCTGCCGGGTTAAAAATATAGTGATGAACAGAAATAAAATAACGCCAAGCAACCCAATAAAAAAGTAAGAATAAATGAGTTCACCATCAACAAGGCCCTTGCCAGCAAGCCAATTTCTAAGTTCGTTAAACAGGGATTGAAACTCCGGGATATTCATTAAGGCAATTTAGGGTTTATTGGTTAGAAAATTAAATGGTGCTCTAGTCTTTGTCATTCTGAATGCAATGAAGAATCTGCTGTGAAAATATTGGTGCTGTTAAAACTATGCCTGTATTGATAATGGCACAGTAGTTTGTAATTCGGTGCCATAGGATATAGATTCTTCCGCTGCGCTCAGAATGACATTATAGTGGTCTGTGGGGACACAAACCACGGCGCGCAGTACTAATTATTAAACCTTCTCTACCCAGTTGCCGTCATCTTTAATGATGTCGATCAGCTCATCAAGCGCATATGCGGTAGTTACATTTTTCTTTACCACTTCTTTACCGCGGTACAGGGTAATTTTATCTGGCCCGGTGCCCACATAACCATAATCGGCATCGGCCATTTCGCCTGGCCCATTAACAATACAGCCCATGATACCGATTTTTATTCCTTTTAAATGGTCGGTACGTGAACGGATCAACTGTGTGGTTTCTTGTAAATCGAAAAGTGTTCTTCCACAGCTTGGGCAAGAAATATATTCTGTTTTACTAATGCGTGTACGTGTAGCCTGTAAAATCCCAAAACTGGTAGAATTAATTAATGAAAGGTTTTGACCTTCTGCATCAATCCACACCCCATCTCCAAAGCCATCGGTAAATAATGCACCGATATCTGTTGCAGCATAAAGCATTAGATGATCAGCATCTACATCCTGATAAGTTCGCTTAATAATTACCGGGATCTGAATATTTTTCTCCTGCAAATCAACAAAAAATGCCCTTTGCTCGGCCATTCCGTGTGTTGCATTGGTTTCGAGGATTAAAACAACCGTGTTATCCAATTGTGCAACTGTTGCATTGCTAAATTCTTTTGAATCAATCTGTACGAAATTCAAAAATTCGTCTTTAACACTCGCAGAACCATATTCTGTAAGCGTATATAAAGGATGACAATTGTTTTTATCGTTAAGTTTTAACCAGGTTTCGTAATTGTAAACTTGCTTTAAATTCCCAGGGAAAGAAAAAGATGGCAAATTATCACCTAAAAAGGCTAAATCGCAAGCTTGATCAGCCAGGTTATATTTATCTAGACCTGCACTGTAATTGTAACCAACTGAACTTAAAAAGTAAGGATCTTTTAAGTTTTCTTTCGAAACATCGATCATTACTACAGGATGGTGATGGCCACCAATATGCTGTACAGCACTGGTAATACGGCGATTGTACTCATAGGGATTGTAAGTTGAGTGCAGGGCGTGGGGCGTAGAGCGTAGTGTAATCGACTCATGACTTCTGTCTTCAGACGTCGGACTCCTTAAAGCATAACGATCGGCCAGGGCTTTAGCAACTGGTGCTTCAAATTCAGGGTCTTCGGTTAAGGAAACACGAATGGTATCGCCCAGTCCATCTTCTAATAACGTTCCAATACCAACGGCTGATTTAATGCGACCATCTTCTCCATCACCTGCTTCGGTAACGCCTAAATGCAAAGGATAATTCATCCCTTCTTTAGCCATGGTTTCTACCAGCAAACGGTAAGCCTGAACCATCACCTGGGTATTACTGGCTTTCATCGAGATCACCAGATTATAGTAATTCTGGTCTTCGCACATGCGGATAAATTCCATTGCCGATTCAACCATGCCGCGGGGAGTATCACCATAATGGCTCATAATCCTGTCAGAAAGCGATCCATGGTTAGTGCCAATGCGCATGGCAGTGCCATATTCTTTACAGATTTTAACTAAAGGAATAAACTTTTTGTAAATCCGGCTTAACTCGGCATTGTAAGCGTCCTGTGTGTATTCTAGATTCTCAAATTTCTTTTTATCTGCGTAATTGCCTGGGTTAACCCTTACTTTTTCTACAATACGCGCAGCCATTTCGGCAGCATTAGGCGTAAAATGAATATCGGCAATTAATGGAACATTATAACCTCGGAAACGTAGTTCTTTTTTAATATGGGCGAGATTTTCGGCTTCTTTAATGCTCGGTGCAGTGATACGAACATACTCGCAGCCAGATTCTACCATGCGGATGGTCTGTTCAACTGTTCCTAACGTATCCATCGTATCTGTAGTGGTCATCGATTGGATCCGGATTGGATTGTGCCCACCTAAAGCAATATCACCTATGTTAACTTCTCGGGTTAAATACCTCGAATAAGTTGTTAAACTGTTGCAATATCCGCCAGCTAAATCATGTTTTGCCAATATATTTTCCATCTGTTTGCAAAGATAAGGATTGTTGGAATGTTTTAATGTTGGAATGTTGTAAAAGATAAAGCCAGGGTAAGGCGAACAGCTTAATTGTTTTTTATTTATCCAAAAACAAAAGTACCTTATTATTAAATTCGGAAACCATTTCTACAGGCACGTAATGCGAAGCGCCCTTAAAAATAAAAAGTTGTGATTTGGGAATATTAGCAGCTATAAATTTAGTATGATCCTCTAAAATCATATCCTTCTCACCTGCCATTACCAAAACTGGTGCTTTAATCTTCTTCAGGTCAAAAGCAGTAATATGCGGTTCGGTAAGCAACATGGTAAATAATCTAACCTGATACTTAGATTTAACATCTTGTCTGGTTTTTAAACTTTCAATTGCTTTGCGAACCTCTTCTAAAGTACTGGCCGAAACTGCTTCATTTGGGTTTGTACAGGCACCGGTAATGGCAAGTTTATTTATGTATTTGGGATATTTAGCCGCCATGATCAACCCCGTATTTCCACCGTCGCTCCAACCTAAAATATTGGTTTTACTGATATGTAAAGAATCTAGTAATGTTTTCATATCCTCAGCGTAGAGGTCATATGAAAGTGGTTGAGTACTAGAATCGGTACTTTTCCCTTGTCCACGGGTATCTACAGCAATAACCTTATAAATTTTTGAGAATGCTTTAATCTGTTTTTTAAAAACACTGATCGATTGGCTGTTTCCATGCAATAATAATAGGGGTTCGCCTCTTCCAAAGGTTTCATAATACAATTCGGCATCCTTTACTTTCACTTTACCTGATGCTGCTGTATTGTTTCCATAATTAATTAGTTGTGGACCATTGGGATTATAATCTGTTTTAATTTTTGCCTGACTGATATCTACACCATCAATCAATATTTGAACATCATCAACCCATAGCTTACCTGTGCCGTAAAGCGCTGGAAAAAGGTAAATTTTTGAGGCCTCTTTATGAAGCGATAATTTCAGGCTGTATAGCTGCCATTCTTTTGTGCCTTTAATTTTGGTGGCCAATAAATTCGTATATTGTAGCATGCCATTGTCCTCGTCTTCAATCCAGAACGGAAAATCTACATACTTATCTACGTTTTCTAATTTCATATAGAATTTAATTTCGATTTCGCTCCCCTCATATTTCGCCGGAAGAATAAGCTTTGAAAAATCATAAGCTGATTTTATTTTTTCATCAACTTTTGCAATTAATAACGCGTATTTGCCATCATGTTTTTCAGTAGAATCTATTGCGACTTTGTAGCCGCTACCCGCAGTACCTAAACTCCACCCTTCCAGAAGTTTTGTTCCTGGTTTTAACTTTTCAAAACCTAAATTATACTTATCCTTTATATATTTTAACGAGTCTGACGAGGTTTGGCAAAAAGATATAAGTTGATAAAAAACAAAAACTGTGGTGAGAATGGTACGTAGCATATAGATTAATTTTACTAAAACTAATCAATAGAATAGTAGCTTAATTCTTATTTAACATCTTTTAACTGAAAGCATAAATTGAAATTGGTTTATTTTTTAGCGGTCGGTGGGTTTGACATCATTGCACCGGCCTAAGTTTCATAAACGGGATGGAAGCGGCATCCTTTGGCTGTCAGCCTGAGCGTAGCCGAAGGCCAGCCAGAGATATAGCGTACAGCCCGACTAACGATAAGAGATGCATTGACCCTGCTTTTCGAATTAAATTAACCTGTCTTTTATCACTAACGTATTGGCTGCAATATCGTGCCAGCACTGGTTTTTCTTATTCAAAAAGCTATATAGATACCCAAATAAAACAGGAATTACAGATAAGATTTTAGCAAAATTCCTTACCAGAGAAACACCAAAAGAAACCCGACTGCCCTCTAAATCGGTTACTTTAATATTGAGGAGTTTTTTACCTATGGTGGCTTGACTGGCTGATGCTTCAGCAATACTACCATAAATGAGTTTAATGATAAATATGGATGGAAAGGGGATTAGAAAAGCCATAATCCGCTGATCTTTTCCTTCGATAAAAATATAGCTCGTTAAAATGATAATACTATATATTCCAAAAATAATAAAATGATCAATCACCGATGCCAACAGCCTTTGATCGAAAGCGGCAAAATATTGGGGTGCTGTTTTTTGATAACTAAAACCCAAAAGCTCACGCAATTCGGGAATTGCGTGAGCTTCTTTATAATCGTCCATTCCGGGCTTACGTATAAAAGTATTCGCACTGATGTTTAAATCTTTCAGTCCGGTTAAACTATACGGCCCTTGTGGCTTTCCATTAATTACAACTACGTATTCTTTATCAGGTTTCATTGGATTATAAGATTTCAAGATCAGCGTTTTATAAAGTTAGAACGACTAAAGCCTTATACCCTCCACCTTAAAACCTTCTGCCTTTATATCAGGGATTCATTAGATCGGATCAGGATGATGAGATTTTAGGATTGTAAGATCAGCAATTTATAAAAATTCCTTCTACAAGTATCAGCCTTACACCCTCCACCTTAAAGCCTTCTGCCTTTTAATATCTGCTAACTTCAAAGTTACTCAATCCGCCATCTAGATTGATAAAGATTTTTTTGGTTGAGGCCTTATAGTTTGAAGTTTCGTAAACACCATCACTCAATTTTTCAAAACCATCGAAATCTTTAGCTGATAAACCTGTTTTGGTTTTAATTCGGCAACCTGAATTGGTAGGCACTTTAATTTTCACATCGGCTACCCCAGATTTCACAATTACGTCGGTTATTGGCAATAAATCTCCGAATTTAATATCCAAAGCTGCCGCTCCACCATCAAAGCGGAAGGTACGCACTTTGTAATTGGCAAAATCAAAATTTGCTTCGCCAGCGCCCAGTTTCATTAAAATATCCCAGTTAGCTTCTTTATTCAATTTAAAGTTAACATCGTTACCGCCATCACCAAAATTCCACTTGCTCTTTTTATCGTCCATTTGGAAAGTAAGTACAGTAGCACTATCGGTAAGCAATTTCTTTAAAGAGAAGTTACCATGCCTTTTCTTTACGTCGGCATTAATCAACTCGGTTGTTTCACCATCAAGATTAAATGAAATGCCACCTCCGGAAATATTTAACACTGTTTTTTTCGCATTATCTGCAGCAACAAATGGTTCCGATAAACTTAAGTGATTATATGAGGTATCACTATCGTTATCATCATCATCGTCGTTGTCGCCATCGTTATGGTCGATATTAACGTCTATATCTTTTTTAAAGTGGCGCCCCCACCAGTTGCCGCGTTCGGGAACCTGCTGGCCTTTATAAAAAAGGAAAGACAGGGCCACTACTAAAACGCCAATAGAAATGATGCTACCTGTTTGCGAATTGTTTTTATTAAACAGGATATTTAAACCTGCTATGATTAAGAATACCGGCCAAAAGCTCCAAACATTGCGCCAATAAAAATTGATTACGCCAAAGTTTTCGAGTAGAAGTACACCGCCAATAAAAAGCAGGATAATACCCCAAATTAATCTATCTAATTTCATTTTATTTATACTTGAGGGTTAGCGGATGTTGAATTATCATCTTTGTTAGCTGGTGCTGTAGGTTCATTTTCTACAACGGCTTCAGAAAAATCGGCTGTTTTTTGTTGTTCAGCCTCCTGCTGGTGCTGAAAAGCAGCCCAGTCGTTTTTTCGTTTTGATTTGGCTATGATACTTACACCTAAGGCAATAAATATCAATGGCCACATGTACTTGAATAAATTGTGGATACTAAACCAATCGGGTATAAAATCCATTTCGCGCATCAGGAAAAAACATCCTATCACTAGCAATACCAATCCGCCTATGGTGCGGCCAGTATCGTTAGATTTATCGAAATTGGGCTGTGTTTCGAAAGGTGTTTTTTGTCCACCATCAACAGGTTGCGTCCAATTCTGGTTTCCCTGGTTCGCTGGTCCTGCAAAAGGATCGGCACTTCCAAAGGGTTGTGCATTTGGGTTTTTCTTGCCAAAGTAATCGTTAAATTTAGAAAATCTTGCAGCCGGATCATTATTAACCGGAACAATAATCCACATTACTATATAGGCAACTAAGCCTCCTCCAGCCATAAATATAGCCGATAATGCAAACAATAATCTAATTATGGTAACCTCCACCTGCATGTAATCTGCAAGTCCCGAAGCTACACCGGCAATCATCTTATCGTGTTCGTTTCTAAAAAGCTTCTTTTCCATAACGTTGTTCATTTTGTGTTTAAAAATCAAGCGGAGTAATCAAAACCTCGTCTACATTTACCCCTTTACTTAAGTTTAAAATGGTAAACAAAGTTTCTGCAATATCTTCAGGCTGCACAAATTTTTCATCCGGAATTGTTGTTCCTTCCCAGGATGAAGTTTTAGTAGAGCCTGGCAAAAATGCAGTTACTTTAACATTGTGAGGTGCTAACTCTTGCCGCAATACATGATTAAGACTTAACATCGCTGCTTTTGTTACACTATAACTGCCTCCATTTTTCACAGGTGCTTTACTGGCCACCGAACAGATATTGAATATATGGCCTCGCTTGGCTGAACGCATTTTTTTTCCAAAAAATTTACTGATGTAATAACAGGCATTTGTATTTAAATGCTGCTGCTTTTCGAAGATTTCGTCATCCTCATCGAGCATACTGCCAGGTAAAAAGATTCCCACGTTGTTTACTAAAACAGCTACTTGATCAAAATCTACAGCGGTCGAATTTAAAAAAGTATACACCTCTTCTTTAACTGAACAATCTGCTACCTGGGTAAAAATAGCATTCCCATAAGGGGTTAATTCCTGTCGAAGCCTGTTGAGTTCATCTAATCCCCTTGCTACCAAAACCAAATCGTACCCATTTTGGGCAAATTTAGTCGCAATAGCTCTACCAATTCCTTTAGTTGCTCCGGTTATTACAGCTTTCATTTATTTATGGTTTAATTTTTGTTAACAAAAAACCATATTTATATTCAAAACCACGAATATTTTTACAATTAGCAAAGCGCTCCAAATTTTTATTGTTTCTTTGTAGTAGTATAGAACGATCATTTAAATTAAGCAAATACATACGGAATGAATTTTACCAATTTCGGCAGATACATCCTGCTACTCAAGTCTGTATTCAGAAGGCCGGAAAAACTGAAAATATACCTAAAAGAAATCGCCAAACAAATGGATTATGTTGGTGTAGGCTCTTTAGGATTAATTGCTATTATCTCTACTTTTATTGGTGCAGTAATGACGCTGCAAATTGCTTTCCAGTTGGTTAGTGATTTTATTCCAAAAACAATTATCGGTTCTGTAAACCGCGACTCGAGTATATTAGAGTTAAGCCCAACCATTAGTGCAATTGTACTGGCTGGAAAAATCGGATCGGCCATTTCATCAGAAATTGGTTCGATGCGTGTTACTGAACAGATTGATGCTTTAGAAATTATGGGTATAAATGCACCAGGCTACCTCATCCTGCCCAAAATTATTTCAGGCATAACCATGGTACCCATGCTGGTAATCATTTCTATGTTTTTAAGTATTACCGGTGGATATATAGGCGGTTCTATTTCGGGCGCTGTTACTCCTGCAGAATATATTCAAGGTATAACAACTGATTTTAATCCTTACACCATCACGGTTGCTTTGGTAAAGGCATTTGTATTTGGTTTCATTATTACATCAGTTCCAGCTTACGAAGGTTTTTACGTTCGCGGTGGCGCTTTAGAAGTTTCGCAAGCCAGTACAAGAGCAGTTGTAATTAGCTGTATCTCTATTCTTGTTTGCGATTATTTAGTTACTCAACTTTTATTGTAATGATCGAAATTAAAGATATTTATAAATCTTTCTCCGGAAATGATGTATTACAAGGCATTTCAGGAAAATTTGAAGAAGGTGTAACCAATTTAATTATCGGCGGCTCCGGATCAGGAAAAACAACCTTGCTGAAATGTATGGTAGGTTTACATCAGCCAGATTCGGGCTCAGTATTGTACGATGGCCGCGATTTTACACCGATGACCTACGAGCAACGGATCGAAGTGCGTAAAGAAATTGGCATGTTGTTTCAAGGCTCTGCCCTGTTCGATAGTATGACTGTTGAAGAAAACATCATGTTTCCTTTAAACATGTTTACTGATCAGACTAGAAAAGAAAAGCTTGAAAGAGTTGATTTTTGTTTGGAACGGGTAAACCTTGCAGGTAAAAACAAATTATTCCCGGCAGAATTATCGGGCGGAATGAAAAAACGTGTAGGTATTGCACGTGCCATTTCTATGAACCCGAAGTATTTGTTCTGTGATGAGCCGAACTCGGGGTTAGATCCAAAAACTTCCATCGTAATTGATGAATTGATCCAGGAAATTACCGAAGAATATAAAACCACAACTATTGTAGTAACACATGATATGAACTCGGTTATGGGTATCGGCGATTACATTTTATTCCTACACGAAGGGAAAAAATTCTGGGAAGGTAGCAACAAAGAAATTGCACATACTGATATCCAAGAATTGAACGATTTCGTATTCGCCAGCCGCTTCATGAAAGCTGCAAAAGATAAGTTTTAAGAAAATTCTTATATTTGTAATATGACTACGGCTACAAAAAACATCATTCACAAATTGGAAACCTTACCAGAAAGCATGGTAAACGAGGTAGAAGATTTTATTGATTTTTTAAAAGCTAAACACTCAAAGAGCTTTCCTAAATCGGCAAGTGAAAAAGCAAATGTTGTTGAGGAGCCAAAAAGCCTATACGGCGCTGCCAAAGGCACAATTCTTTATATTTCTGATGATTTTAACGAACCATTAGATGATCTCAAGGATTATATGTAATGCGTTTTTTGCTAGATACACACATATTTCTATTCTTTATTAATGGAGATAACTCAATTTCAAAAAAGATTGTAGAGATCATAAACAATCCTGTAACAGAAAAACATATAAGCATTGTAAGCATTTGGGAAATTACAATAAAGACTAATATCGGAAAGCTAAAGTTAAAAGACGATATTAACTCAATTTATGAATTACTTGATAAGTACCGAGTAAAAATTCTTCAGCCTTCTAAAGATGACTTTACTACTTATTCTACATTACCATTAATACATAAGGATCCATTTGATAGACTTATTATAGCACAGGCACTAGCAAATGATCTAACCCTGATAACTGATGATCAATACATCAAAAGCTACCCAAATTTAAAGTTATTTAATACATGATACAATTACTTGCCCCAACCCACTGGAAAGATTATGAACTGATTGATTGCGGGGATTTTGAAAAACTAGAACGTTTTGGAAATGTAACCCTTATCCGTCCTGAACCTCAGGCGGTATGGAAAAAAACATATTTGGAACAGGATTGGAAAAAAATGGCCAACATTACTTTTAGGGGCCGTTCGGCTACTTCTGGCGAATGGGTAAAGAAAAATCAATCTATCCCTGACCGTTGGCATGTAGAATATAAAAACAACGAGGTGGGCATTAAACTCCGCTTAGGCTTAACCTCTTTCAAACATGTAGGCGTATTTCCTGAGCAGGCTGTAAACTGGGATTTCATCTCTTCGTCGATTAAAAAATTTAAAACACAACAGCCTAAAGTTTTAAATCTTTTCGCTTATACTGGTGCGGCATCGCTAATTGCGAATGCAGCTGGCGCTGAAACTACCCACGTAGATTCGATTAAACAGGTTGTTACCTGGGCAAATGAAAACCAAGAGCTTTCAGGATTGAAAGATACCCGTTGGATGGTAGAGGATGCCTTAAAGTTTGTAAAAAAAGAATTAAAAAGAGGCAAAAAGTACAACGGAATCATTTTAGATCCTCCCGCTTATGGCCATGGCCCTAATGGCGAAAAATGGAAACTGGAAGATCATATCCAGGAAATGATGCAGGATGTGGTGCAGCTGCTGGATGAAAAAGAACATTTCTTAATCTTAAATACTTATTCATTGGGATTTTCGTCGGTAATTGTAGAAAACTTAATCCGCACTTCATTCCCATCAGTTCAAAACCTCGAAACCGGAGAACTGTTTCTACAGGCTACTTCGGGCATTAAATTGCCATTGGGTGTTTTTGGCAAATTCTGTAATGTGTAAATGTTGATTACTTTATTTTAAACTACGAGATTTCCACCCTACTTTCATCAAAACAGATCCGGAAAAAGTCTAAACTTTAATTATCTATATAATATTTATGAAATTCCCTCAATTAGCAGGCACACTAATACTTGGTTTTGCCGCAATCAGCTTATTTGCCAACTGTAATTCAGACGGTAAGAGCAGTGGCGGTATCGGTAAAATCTTTTCTTCTGATTCAACTAAAAAGAAAACGGACTCAACGGTAAACGTAATGAAACCGGTTGATCCAAAACTTTACGATTCGTTGGTTAAAAAACTGGCAAACGGAGATACTACCGGAAGATGGCCAGTAAAAAAACAACCATATCCTTTGGCGGGAGCCATTTTACCTTTTAAACGCATAGTTGTTTATTATGGAAACCTGCATTCGAAAAAAATGGGTGCGCTTGGCGAATATGCGCCTAAAGAAATGTGGCAGCGTTTAAATGCTGAGGTTAAACATTGGGAAAAAGCCGATCCTTCTACCCCGGTACAACCAGGATTACACTATATTGCTGCAGTAGCAAGTGGAACACCAGGTAAAGACGGAAAATATATCAACAGAATGGGCAATAAACAGATTGATTCTGTTTTGAAAATTGCCAAAATGCAACCTAATACAATTGTATTCTTAGATCTTCAGGTAGCTTTAAGCACCATAAAAGCAGAACTACCTCATATTGCAAAATACCTGGAATTGCCATACGTTCATTTAGGTATCGATCCGGAATTTTCGATGAAAGATGGAACATTGCCAGGCAAAAAAATAGGCACCTATGATGCTGCCGATATTAATTATGTAACCGGATATTTAGCAGATATTGTTAAAAAATACAATTTGCCTCCAAAAGTATTTGTATTGCACCGTTTTACGAAGAAAATGGTAACCAATTCTCCAAGTATTAAATTACGTCCTGAAGTTCAGGTGGTGATGCACATGGATGGATGGGGCGAACCTGAATTAAAAAAAGGTACCTACCGTCACTTTATACAAGGTGAACCAGTACAGTTTACCGGATTTAAATTGTTTTACAAAAATGATTTAAAGAAAGATCCAAAGCGTTTGATGACTCCAGAAGAGCTGTTAAAGCTTACACCAAAACCGATATATATCCAATATCAATAAAGTTAGAAGCCTGTAATTACGATTACAGGCTTTTTTTGTTTTCATGCTATATAGAATACATTTTGTGATGTATTTATTAATTCCATTTAGTTAAGTTTTTTAACCCCAGCTACACATAGATAAACACGGATTCTCATAGCTGTGTTTATCTATCTTATCTGTGGCTAATTAAGATTAGTGATCTTAAGGAAATTGAGGTGTTTATCCCCTAAAGCGCTGTTTAAATAGCATCTACTTAAAACTTATAGGAATAATCGGTATTCAACCAATCTTTAATATCAAAAAAATGTCTTTTTTTGATTGATCTAAAAATTGGAATAGATTTTATATATGTAGGATATGCAGACAGCAACATTTGGCGGGGGCTGCTTTTGGTGCACCGAAGCCGTTTTTCAGACGTTAAATGGAGTAAGCCAGGTTACATCAGGCTACATGGGGGGAGATTTAAAGCATCCTACCTATATGGAAATTTGTAACGGCGATACCGGACACGCAGAAGTAATTCGAATCTCATTCGATGAAAGTATTATTTCATTCAATGAACTTTTATTGGTATTCTTTAAAACCCACAATCCAACAACTTTAAATAGGCAGGGCAATGATGTTGGCACGCAATACCGCTCGGTGGTTTTTTATGAAAACGAAGATCAGAAAAAACAGACGAAGGAAATGATCGAAGCTTTAACCCAACAACATATTTTCGATAAGCCCATTGCTACAGAAGTTTCTCCTATCGCCGAATTTTATGAAGCTGAAGATTATCATCAAAACTATTTTAGCCACAATCAGGGGAAACCTTATTGCGCATTTGTGATACAACCCAAACTGAATAAGTTTGCTACTGATTTTAAAGATAAAATTAAACCAGAGCTTTTGAAATAATTAAATTTCGAAGGTGAGTAAAGCATGTTGGCTTGCCGTATGAATATCTCTCCAAACCCTGTTAATTTCTGATTCCTTTTTTGCAGCCTCTAGGCCACAGTATGGGAATAACGTAGCTGCCGATTTCCAACAGGCATGGGCCAATTTACGACTGATTGAACTCACCTCAATTAAGGTATCCTCATCAATTTCGCCGTCACCCATTAACTGATTCCAGGACTCATCAAACACATGGTAGAATTTGGCACGAAGGTTTAGTACTTCTTCTTTACAACGGTTAAGTTCGCTATTAAAAAACAAAATTTGCGCCTCGTTATACCTCCCTAATCCAGAACGCGAATAAAAAGATTGCTCTACCAGTTTAACAAAATGATTGGTCATTCCTAAACTATTTACTGTTAACGTGGTTTCTGCGAGCTGTAAAAAGGGATAATCAAAGCCAGAATCTGCTACCTCAATATGCTGGTTAATTTTAAAGGTCCTATTTTCGTCAACGTTTAAATCGCAAACTTCAAAAGCATGACTGCCTGTTGCAATTAAACCAAAGTAAGACCATCCGGGTAAAATATTTACTTCTTCCTTTTTAAGGATAAATGATTTTATTTCAGGTTCTCCGTTTTCATCCAAAATGTCATCGCCATTTTCGTTTTTAAGCGTGCAGTTGGCCGTAAATATAGTGGCGTGCAATGCCCCGCTGGCATAGCTCCATTTCCCATTAAGCAGATACCCGCTTTGCGTTTTAATGGCCACCCCACCAACAGCACCACTCCCGGCAAAACAAACTTTACGGTCGGCAAAAATCTCTGCAGCCAATTCAGGATTTAAAAACCCGGCAAACCAGCCTGCACCGGCACAAAGTGTGATGGTCCAGCCCAAGCTTCCATCGGCTTCAGCCAATTCTTCTTCCAATCTTAAAATTTCAGGAAGTTTTTTATTTGGTCCGCCATAAATTTCAGGAACAAAAAGCTTAAACCAGTTTTCCTGATAGGCCAGTTCTAAAATTTCGGGATGAAGCTTACCCATTTCTTCAGAAACTGCTGCATAAGCTTTTACTTTTTCCTGCCAGGTAGTGCTTAATATTTCTTGCATGATTATTTTGCTTTGCGTAGGAAGGCAATTAAGCCAATTTGAGTCTGCTTTTATTAATGATCTTCTTCCAGTCTAAAAACCCAAATATGGCTACAGTAAATAAAAACGTAGTTAAACAGGCCATAAGCGGAAGCTTTTTATGAAACAGCAATGGAATGGCCACAATATTCGAAATGTTCAGGAATATCCAGTTTTCTATTTTACGCTTGGCCAACAACCACATACCTGCCCATGCTGTCGAAGATACAAAGGCATCAAAAACAGGCACATCCGAATCGGTATAATGCCTCAATACAAGATAAAGTACGCCGAAACCAATCACAGAAATTAAAACAGCAATGGTTAATTCTTTATTGCTCGACCATGAAACCTGGTTTTCTCCGTCCTGTTTTCTTTTCTTCCAGATTATCCATCCATAAACACTCATCACCAGATAATAAATGCTCAATAAGGTTTCTGCGTACAACTTTACATTTAAGAGTAGAAACATCGATAACAGGATCGAAATTATTCCTGTTGGATAAAGCCAGATACTATTCTTCTTAGCCAGTAAAACTTCAGATACGCCAAAACCCACAGCCAGCCATTCGATTAATGAGGTGTGTAAAATCTGTTCCTGAAAAAGCTTAAACCAATCTTGAAAATTCATTTACAATAATTTGCCTTACGGCCGGTAAAAATAATTAGATACCGTTTTCGGGGGCGAAACAGTTTTGTAAATTTTAACCTCTTCCTACGGCGGCATTACCCGCATCAGGTTCATTTAAGGTTGAGGGCTGGAGGGTTGTAAGGTCGAGGGGAAACCCTCTGCCTTTTACCTTTCTACCTTTCACCTCAAAATGGGTATAATCTCAGCAAATTGACGCAACAGAAATTGCAGAATCAAAAAGCACCCCTTTGAGCAAGGCAAATATAGGTTTAAAAATGAAATGTTTTGATTGAAATGTGAAGAGTTGTCAACTTTCTTGCCACCAGGCCATTAAAGTTGACAACTCTCAAATCTATTTAGAATAACCCTAACTGCCCTTTATCATCAATATCGATATCGTCAGGATTGGTGATCTCGAAATCTATCTTTTTGGCAGGTTTTTCTTCTGTTTCGGGTTTATCTCCGGTTTTAACTTCTTTTTTAACAGGTTCGGCTTCAGGCTTAGATTTTTCTACCAATGGCTTTTCTACAGTAACAGGTTTTTCTTTTACCTCCGGTTTTTCTGGCTTCACCACAGGCACTTCTTTAGGTTCTTCTTTACGTTCGAACTTTGGTTTCGGCTGCGCTGCAACAGGTTTGTCTATTACCTCTTCAGGCACTTCTGGTTCTGTTACCGTTTCCTCGTTTGCAATTGTTTCTTCGTTTGTAACCGCTTCATCCAGTGCTTCTTCAGCACCCTCTTCCTCATCAGTTGTTACTTTCTCAACCGCTTCAATTTCTATCTCAGGCTCTTCTAATACTACTTTTTGAACGTCGTGCGGCGACAGTCTATTGCCGTTTGCCTTTAGTCCTTTAACATCAATCAGTTCTGCCAAGGTTAAATCCAATGTTTCCGGAATTTGGGTTTTACCCTTTAAAACATCAACAATAATTTTTGCTCCCGGATTTGAAGTAAGGAACAGCAACCTCGATTTTTGCTCCTCGCTAATGAAAATGGTTTTCCTACCATTAGCCTGCAGTTCGAATACAAAACGTTTAATAAAATAATTTTGTGCCTTGCCATCAAAATGGACCGCAGCAAAAATCTTCTCCGGATCAAACTTCTGGATCAAGATCAGGCCATCATCAAAGTGGTTACTCAATTCGAAAGAACTTAACTCATAGAAGCCATCTTTGTGTACCTGCAAAATGCGGTCGTCGCCATCAAATTCACCCAGGTATTTTCCACGGCCATCAACATTTAAGCGTTTTAATAAATCATCATACCAGATTTTCAGTCCTGATAAGGTAGAAACGCCTTTGCTCTTCAAAATGATTTTTTTAACCGGATATTTCGAAATAATATTCCCCTGCGAGCCACGTCCTTTAATGGCCACCTCTGCAAAATCCTGATCGAACTGAAGCTTGCGCAATTTAGAGTGCGGTTTTAATGCAACATTCACTATCTCAGCTTCTCCATTCGGATTGGCTGTAAAATATAAAACCTTCGAACCTTTAGATCCCTTGGTTAAGTCGTATTCCTTATCTCGTGTTACGCCAACTACGGCAAACCTCTTAATATAAGATGTACCGCTGGCACCATCTTTATAAACCATATTATAAATGGTACGCTCATCGTTTTTCTTAAATACCTGGGCGTGGATAATGCCTTTACCTACAAAGGTTTTATCGGCTACCTTGGTAATGATGCATTTACCATCTTCACGGAAAACAATTACCTCATCTATATCCGAACAATCGGCCACAAATTCATCTTTACGTAAACCCGATCCGATAAATCCATCCTCACGGTTCATATACAGCTTCACATTCGCCAATGCTACTTTCGATGCTTCCACCCGATCGAACAAACGGATTTCGGTTTTACGCTCTCTTCCTTTTCCGTATTTATCCTTCAGTTTCTGGTACCAGGCAATGGCATAATCGGTAAGGTGTTTTAGGTGATTTTTAACGACCTTGATTTCATCTTCCAGGTTTTTCATCTGCTCATCAGCCTTTTTCACATCAAAACGGGTGATGCTACTCATTGGCTTATCAATCAGCTTCTTAAAATCCTCAGGTAAAATTTCGCGGTAAAGGGACGGCTTAAACGGATCAAATAAAATGTGTAATACCTCAACTACAGTGTCAAAATTGGTTGAGTTTTCATATTCAGGATTTTTGTACATCCCCTCCTGAATAAATATTTTAAGTAAAGAACTAAAGAAAATCTTCTCCTGCAACTCGTGCAAACGGATCTCCAGCTCTCTTTTTAATAAATTTTTAGTGTGTTTTGTATTTTCAATCAGGATATCGTTCACACTCAAAAAGAGTGGCTTATCCCCTTGGATAATACAGGTATTTGGCGAGATCGACACCTCGCAGGCCGTAAAGGCATAGAGTGCATCAATAGTTACATCAGGCGAAATACCCGGTGCCAGGTGCACTACAATTTCTACGTTGGCCGCGGTATTATCTTCAATCTTTTTAATTTTGATTTTACCTTTATCATTGGCAGATAAAATACTATCGATAACAGAACCTGTTGTGGTACTGAACGGTACTTCGGTAATTACTAAAGTCTTTTTATCCTTCTCGGTAATTTTTGCACGCACGCGGATTTTACCCCCACGCTGTCCTTCATTATAATTCGAGAAATCGGCCATACCGCCCGTAAAGAAATCGGGCAATATATTGGGGCGCACACCTTTCAGCGCATCTATCGAGGCATCCAGCAATTCGATAAAATTGTGTGGCATTACCTTCGTAGCCAAACCCACGGCAATACCTTCAGCACCCTGTGCCAATAACAAAGGGAATTTAACCGGTAAAGTTATTGGCTCATTATTACGTCCGTCATAACTTAACTGCCACTCGGTCGTATCAGGGTTAAACACCACATCGTTGGCAAATTTTGATAAACGTGCTTCGATATAACGTGGTGCTGCAGCACTATCGCCAGTAACCGGATCGCCCCAGTTACCCTGCATATCAATCAATAAATCTTTTTGACCGATCTGCACCATCGCATCGCCAATAGATGCATCACCGTGCGGGTGATATTTCATGGTGTTACCGATTACGTTAGCCGCCTTATTAAAACGCCCATCATCCATCTCCTTAAGCGAGTGCATAATGCGCCGTTGAACAGGCTTTAATCCATCGTTAATATGCGGAACTGCCCTATCGAGAATTACATAAGACGCATAATCGAGAAACCAGTTTTCGTATAAACCGTTGATTGGGGTTATGGTATGTTTGTGCTCTTCGTTTACGTTTTGATCTAATTCTTCACTCATTTATTTACAAAAATTGGCAGCCGTAAATATAATAAAAATGATTTCATAGAATGAAGAGAGGTTATTCACATTTCGAGATGGGAAATTTGTTTTTAATGGCCTGACGATTTAATGTATTAGCCACGGAGGCACGGAAATCACGGAGTATATTTCGTCATCTCGACCGTAGCGGAGAGATCTTTAAATTCAAATTAAATAATTTGGTTCAAAGATCTCTCCACCTATATGGGCAGGCATTGGCAGCTTGTGGAAATCTAAATTTGTTTGTGTTGATCTGGAAAGCAGGGTTCCGTAGGTTTTGTTTAATGTTTCCTCCGGCTTTCCGATGCGATCTTTTTTGCCCTCTTGCCCGCCGCTTATGGCAGCAAAAAGGATCTCCCCTGCAATCCGGTTTAGAAAATAGTTTTAAGGTACTATTGAGGGTTGCAGGATGCATAGAACCGAACCGACCACTTTGGGAATGAGCAACAGAAAGCAACAACAGATTATAAGTATTTGAGCTTATATTTTCTTAAATGCCTTATATGGTAAAAAAGAGTAAAGAAAAAGATCCTTCACTGCGTTCAGGATGACAGATTTAATAGAAAAGTCGTCATCTCGACTGTAGCGAAGCGAAATGGAGAGATCTATCTAGACAGATTTCTCGACTGCGTTGTACTCCGCTCGAAATGACGATTCGCATGAGGATACTCATCTCCCGAAAAATATTGCACTATTCCACGCCCAACAACACGCCTGAAACATTCCATGCACTTGAACTCGAACCTTCAGGCTTACCCATCGGAATGGTTACTTTTACGGTATGTGCACCAGCTTTTAAATCACCCAAACTGATCCATTCGGGATTGGTAACTGTGCCTGGACACCAGTTAGAACGACTTAAATCTGACGAGGAAAGACCCGTTTCGAAATTTCCAGAGGCAGGGTTCGATAATCGGTACGAACCGCAATCCTGGCGCCATGGCGTAAAAGCGAATGTCTCTTTTTCATCCAGCCAGATGGTGTTTTTCCTAGGTACAAACTCATCGCCATTTCCCCAACCACCGTGCCCGGTTGTAATGTAGCGTAGTTTTGCATCTTTTAGGTCTTTTGCTAAGGTAAAAGAAACTGCTAAACCCTTATCGCTGCTAAACATGGTTGCATATTCTTGCCCAGCCATTTCCATTACATTGGTCGAATTAAATAAAGGCAAAATCACTTCCTTGGCTTCTTTTGGTCTTCCACTATTATGCAATGTTATATTTAAAGAAACTTTATGGCCACCTTTGTCATAGTTACCAACAAAAACTGCAACCCAGGCTTCTTTGCCATTCACCAGCGGGAACAATTCCGAAACATCCTGTCTATAGTAAACTTTCTCCGCCCAATTTTTATCCTTTAATTTTAAAGTATTGTATTTGCCAACACCAAAAGGGGTAAAAAAGCGCATTAACTCTATAACAGGATTATAATTTGCTGTAGCAACAACACCCTGGTATTTCTTTCCATTGCCATTATCATAAACAGGCAGCTCCTTAACTGAATTTTTAAGTGCATCCATTAAACTGATCTGCTTATCAGTCGGGATGATAAATACAGATCCTGTTCTATCGTAAGCATCGCCGTTCGATTGCTCGGTTAAATCAACAAAAACACTGGGGTTCGACTGAAGCTCAGGAAATTTAACTTTTCTGGCAATTACGGTCCCTCCAGCAAAGCGGAATACAGAATCGTTCGATTGTGGTTTATCTATAAAATTAATCGTTTCGTTATTAAAAACATTTAACGTGGTAAACCTGCTTTTCCAAAGCAAATCTTTATACGTTAATCCATCGGTTAACTTTGCACTTATTTTTTGCAGATCGATCGGTTTCGGATTTTTAACTTCTTCGATTTTTGTAGCCGTTACAAAGCTGTTGCCGTTACGCACCTGCTCTAAAACCAAACCAAGGTTCTGGCCCAAATTGGTTGGTGCCGCCTTAATACCTGCTTCAGTAGTGTACCACAGATCAATTCTATTCGAATTAACAACCGTGGTGGCCTTTTTGCAGGTATAACCCAAAATTACTTTGGTTTCGTTGCTCAACTCAAAAGTTTGCTTGCCAATAGCAAGGCTATCGGCAGTTGCAATCTGCTTATCTATACCTAAATCTGCAACCTGAAACAAAATTTGTGCGGGCTTAGCAACAATGCTTTGTTCGTAAGGATACTTTGCTTTACGATCGAGAATAGCAGCACTACTGATTAAATTCTGGCTTGCTGAAGCCATTACCACAGTTGGATTACGGTCTTCTTTGGGCTTTCCATCAGCAGAGCGGAAATAAACTATTTTATAAACCGCATAACTTTTAAGGACGGCCTGGGCATTTGCACCAAAAGAAATAAAAAAGGAGAAAACGAGGATGTAGAGTTGCTTCATTATAGTTAAAAAACAAATATAAGCATAAAAGTCGGTGGTCTGAGGTTGGGGGAAGGAAGGAAGAATTACATGCTAACAGAAAAGTCTTCATTGCGAGGCGGAACGGCGAAGCAATCTTACAACTATTGGTTATAGCGACCGCATTAAGATTGCTTCGTCGGCTGAAAAAGCCTTCTCGCAATGACGACCTTCGGGAGATGCCTCCCCGCCTATCTTTCCAACCGGTCCTCTACAAAAGCAAAAGGCAGTAAACTCTTTACACTGGGCACTTTTAATACTTCTCCATTTAAGCAATAAAAAATCACTTCAATCGGCGTATTTTGCTTGCGCTCAAACTCTGCCATCACCTGCAAACAGCCTCCGCAAGAAGTAACGGGTTTTAAAATCTCAAAATTATCAGTTTGGGCAGTAATAGCCATGCTTTCAATAACTGCGTTTGGATAGGTAGCACCAATGGTAAAAAGGGCAACACGCTCAGCACAAAGTCCGGATGGGTAGGCTAAATTTTCCTGGTTGCTGCCTAATACCGTTTCGCCAGAGGCCAAACGGATTGCTGTACCTACCCTGAATTTAGAATAAGGAGAATATGAAGTATTTAATGCCTTTGCTGCAAGTTCGCAAAGCGCGCTATCTGCCACTGTTAATTCTGTAATACTTTCGTATTGTTCAAAAGTTATATTTAGATTTATTGAATTCATTTGTAACTAATTAGGAAACCGCTAATATTAAATTTTTATAGCGGGCGAACAATTTAAGTTATTTTTTGTATTATTTAGTAAAACATGCCTTAAAATTAATTTTAATGGCATGCTTTTGGCATTTATCAAACACCAAACACGCTTAGCTTTGAATAAATACATACGCAAAAGTCTAAAAATTTTATTGTGGGTAATTGCTTCCATCATCGTTCTGGTTGTTGGTTTGGCGCTATCTTTAAATATTCCGGCAGTTCAGAATTTTGTTAAAGACAAAGCCATCAACTACCTTAAAAACAAAACCAAAACAGAGGTAAGTTTAGAAAGCATTAAAATTGCACTGCCAAAAGATGTGGTTTTAAATAAATTTTATATTGAAGACCGTAAGGGCGATACCTTACTATATGCTGAAAAACTTGCGGTTGATATCAGCTTATTCAAACTGTTAAAAAACACCATCGAGATCAATAATATTGAACTAAAAAATGTACGCGCCAATGTGAAGCGCATCACTCCCGATACAACATTCAATTTTTCATTTCTGGTTGATGCCTTTGCAAGCGATCAGAAAAAGCCAGAAGAAAAAGTAAAAAAAGATACCACCTCCACCCTTAAATTCTCTGTCGATAAAGTTTCATTTGAAGATATAGGCATCAACTATCGCGATGATGTGGCGGGTAATGATGTAAAATTATATTTGGGTGCCTTTAAAACCAAAATCAAAGATTTCGATTTAGCCAATCAGCATTACGTAATTAAAGAATTAAGTTTAGTGAACACTTCTTTACGTTATCTGCAGCAAAAACCACTGGTTCATCTGGTGCAGCACATTACAAACAGTGTTGATAGCAATGAGAAAGAACAGGGCAAACTGCCATTAATAGAAGTGCAGAACTTTATTTTTAGTAAGGTAAAGGTAAATTACGACGATCAGTTATCGACCACTAAAGCCGTTGCCGATGTAAACGATCTGGGCCTGGTAAACCTGAAAGTAGATTTAACCAACAGTAAATATGCGGTTGATGATGCACATTTAAATAAATCGAATATCCTGTTTGCTTTTAAACCTGCACCAAGTAATGATTTAAAGAAAGTAAAGGATACTGTGGTTCCCGAAAAATCGCCTTTGAGTTTAATTATCAAAAACATCAGTTTAGCCGATAATAACGTACAATTCGATAATCTTGGGGCAAAACCTGTCACTAAGGGTATGGACTTTAATCACCTTAAAATTAACCAGCTGAATTTAGGCGCCAGTGATGTAAGTTATAGCGCCGCCGGTATAAAAGCCAATGTTAAAAACGGATCGCTAAAGGAAAAAAGTGGTTTTGTGTTAGATCAATTGAGAGGCGATGCGGTATATAACGACAAACAGATCAAACTGAGCAATTTTATCCTAAAAACGCCCAACACCTCAATTGAAAATGCTACAGAGCTAAATTTTACTTCAATGGAGGATTTAACCAAACATCCGGAGCGTGTTAAATTGAATTTAGCTTTTAAGAATACCACCATCGGTTTAAAAGATGCTGGCTTTTTCAGCGATGCCGTTCCAGCAAATTACCGCAACGAAAAAATAAAACTAACAGCAGATGTTAATGGCTATCTAAATAACCTGAATATCCCAAAACTGCAGATCAGTGGGTTAAAAAATACGCAGATAGATATCAGTGGAAAAGCGAAAGGTCTACCTGATATCAAAAAAACCTATCTCGATTTAAATATCAAAAAGTTTCATCTAACCAAAGGAGATATTTTGGTGGTAGTACCCAAAAAATCGCTGCCACCTACGATCGAATTGCCAAATGTAGTTGATGCGAAAGGCACATTTAAGGGTTCAATGACCGATTTCAACACTAACCTGAACATCAACACCGATATGGGTGGAGCGGTTTTGGTAGCAGGTATGAAAGGACCAAAAGGTAGGGAAAGTTACAAGGCCGACATTAACTTAAACAACTTTAACGTTGGCAGGCTATTAAAAATGCAACCTAAACTGGGTAGGATTTCGGTTAAGGCAAATGTAGCCGGCACAGGACTCGATCCTAAAAAAATTAATGCAAAGTTTAATGCCAAAGTGATTAGTGCTTATTATAACAAATATACTTACCGTAATTTAAATCTTGCCGGGAATTACAGCAATCAGCATATTAGCATCAAAAGTAGCATGCCTGATAGCAATGCCAACTTTAATTTAGATGCTAAAGTGAATCTGGCAGGAAAATATCCTGCTGTAAAAGCCGACTTAAACTTAAAGCAGGTAAACCTGCAGGCATTAAACTTTAGTCCGACGGTGTTAAGTGCAGCAGGTATAGTTAAAGTAGACCTCGCCACTGCCGATGCTGATTATTTAAATGGATCGGTTGATATTACGGGCTTACAATTGGTAAAAGACAAACAAAAAATCAATGTAGATACGATTTCCATCCGGGCTAAATCAACCGCGACAGAAAACGAACTGACCTTAAAATCTGAAATACTATCAGCAAAAATTGATGGCAAGTACCAGCTTACCAAAGTTGGCGATGCCATTATCAACGAAATTAATAAGTACTACGCCTTTGGTACTGTTGCTAAAGTTCCTGACCAAAGGTTAAGGTTTTTTATACAGGTTTATGACTCTAAATTGTTAAAGCAGTTTGTACCCGAGTTAACCGTATTCAAACAATCGCAGTTTTATGGATTGATCGATACGCAAAAAGACAGTCTTCGGATTAAAGGTAATTTCCCACAGGTAGTGTATGGCGATTTTAAGGTAGATACCACCGTGTTAAACATCAATAATGATAACAATAAACTGGCTTATAGCTTAACAGTTAAAAGTCTCCAAAGCCCGGCTATTGCACTCTTTAATACAGAAGTAAGTGGCGATGCTTCAAATAATAATTTAGGCGTTAACATCTTCCTGCGCGATAGGCAGCTTAAAAATAAATATGTAATTGGCGGTACTTTCCAATCGATTAATAAGGATTTCAAATTCACTTTAGATCCCCAAAAACTATTGCTCGATTATCAAAAATGGGTGGTTTCGCAAGACAATTACATCCAGTTTGGTGCATCAGGCATATTGGTTAACCAGTTTCAGATCAGTAACAGTGGTCAATCGCTTTCCATCAATAGTAATCCTACCGAGCCAAATGCGCCCTTGGCAGTAGAATTTAAAGATTTCCAGTTAGAAACCTTAACCAAATTTGCAGAAACCGATACCACATTGGTTGGTGGCCGTTTAAATGGGACGGCGAATGTTAAAGATTTGGCCAGCACACCAAAATTTGAAGCAAATTTAACCATCGATCAGTTGCGTTATCAAAAAGATCAACTGGGCACTTTACGCCTTGCCGTAAATAACAATACCGAAAATGCTTTCGAAGTAAATGTTGCTTTAACTGGGGTGCACGAGTTAAGGGTTAACGGCTTCTATTATACTGCACCAGAAAGCGCTTTAGATCTTACGGTAAACATCGATAAGATTGAAATGAAAAACATTGAAAGCTTATCTGCAGGTCAGCTTAAACGTGGTACCGGTACCTTAACAGGCGCATTAACGGTTAAAGGCGCGCTAACTGCTCCGAAAATACTGGGCGATTTAACTTTCAATAATGCAGGATTTAATGTGGCTTATGTAAATTCATATTTCCGCATGCCTAATGAAAAGATTTCATTCACAAACGAAGGCATCAGTTTTAATAATTTTACACTCCTTGATTCATTAAATCAAAAAGCAACCATCAACGGAAAAGTTTATACCACCGATTTTAAAAACTACCGTTTCGGTTTAGATATCCGGACGAACAATTTCAGAGCTATTAATTCGACCGCAGTTGATAATGATATGATTTACGGGACGGTATTTTTAACCAGCAATATTAAAGTACGCGGGGATTTAAACCAGCCTGATGTAAACATGAATATCAATGTGAATAAAGGCACGAAATTCTTCTTCGCTTTGCCTTCAAGTGACCCAGCAATTATTGATCAGGAAGGTATAGTGCAGTTTATTGATGCCGATGCACCTCCTTTTAACGGACAAAAAGCTTTAAAGGTTGATAGCATCAGTAAATCACCAATTAAAGGACTAAACCTTGTAGCGGCTGTAAAAATAGATCCAGAGGCAGAACTGAATGTTGTTGTAGATGCATCTACTGGCGATAATTTAAAAGTTAGGGGCGATGCAGACTTAAATGTAACGATGGATCCAAGCGGTAAAATCAGCATGACCGGTCGCTATGAAATAGTTGATGGTTCATACAATTTAACGCTGGCTGTTGTAAAAAAAGAATTTAAGCTGGTTAAAGGCAGTACCATTGTTTGGACAGGTGAACCTACTTCAGCTACTGCAAATATTACGGCTTTATACGAAGTTAATGCTGCTCCTATCGATCTGTTAAACCAGCCAGATCTTTACGAGGCGAGAACAAAATTGCCTTTCCAGGTTTATTTGATGATAAAAGGGGAATTGTTAAAGCCAACCATCTCATTTAAACTCGATCTGCCAGAAAACGAACGTGGTGCTTTAAATGGCCAGGTTTACACCAAATTGATTAATGTAAACCGTGATGAAAGTGAGTTGAACAAACAGGTTCTTTCTTTACTTGCCTTAGAGCGGTTTATCGCAAACAATCCCTTCCAAAGTTTGGCCGGCGGTGGTGGCGGAGCTTCTACCTGGGCCCGTTCGAGCGTAAGTAGACTGTTAACCGAGCAATTGAATAATTTAACTTCCGATTTAATCCAGGGTGTTGATCTGAACTTCGGCGTAAATTCATCTGAAGATTATTCAACGGGCTCGATGCAGCAAAAAACAGACCTGGAGGTTGGCTTATCTAAAAAACTGCTAAACGATAGGTTAACCGTTAGCGTAGGAAGCTCTTTTGCTTTAGAAGGACCACAGGCACCAGGAGAAAAATCGACCAATATTGCTGGAAACGTAAACGTAGAATATGCACTTTCTGCCGATGGACGGTACCGTTTAAGGGCCTACCGCCGAAACCAGAACGATATGATTATACAGGGACAGATTGTTGAAACAGGCTTAGGTTTTACACTGGTAGTAGATTACAATAAATTTAGAGAGATATTCCAGAAGAAAAGAATAAGAAGAATAAGAAACATTGAACAGAAAGCACAAGATGAGAAAACTAATTAGACCGCTGTTATTTTTATTGGCCTGTTTAGTTTGGGCGGCTTGCAGCAGTACCAAATCGTTAAAACCAGGACAGATTTTGTATACCGGTGCTGAAGTAAAAATCAATCCAGACTCATCAGGAAAAATTGACAATGAAAAACAGGTTAAAACCGATCTTGAAGCCAAAACAAGACCACGTCCAAACAAGTCGATTTTGGGTATAAAATATAAGCTCGGCATTTACAATCTTGCAGGAGAACCCAAAAAGCCAAAAGGTTTTAGAAACTGGTTGCGCAGACAAGGCGAACCGCCCGTGTTATTGAACGATGTAAAGCTGAAATACAACAATGACGTATTATCCAGTTACCTCATTAGCGAAGGGTATTTACAGGCAAATGTTACCGGCGATACTATTGTGAAAGAAAAAAAAGGTAAGGCCATTTATACTGCAGTTACCGGACAGCGATATAAAATCAACAAGATTAATTTCCCTCCGGATACCGGGGCACTCACAAAAATCATTAATGCCAACAAAGATAAAACCTTGTTAAAAGTTGGCGATTATTATGACATCGATACCTACAAAAACGAACGCATCAGGATTGACAACGACTTAAAAGAAAATGGCTATTTCTATTTCAGCCCTGATTATTTAATTATGCAGGTGGATAGCACCATAGGCAAAAACCTGGTTAATGTTTCAGTTAAAGTAAAAGACATTGCTCCTGATGCAGGGTTAAAACCTTATACCATTAAAAACATTAACATCTACCCTAACTATTCCTTAAGGAGAGATAGCACATTAAGAAAACTAAAGCCGTTACAATACAACGATTTCAATATTTACGATGACCGGAACACCTTTAAACCAAGGCTTTTCGATCGTTTGGTATTCTTTCAAAAAGGCGAACCTTATAACCGTAAAGACCATAACCAATCGTTAAACCGAATGGTAAATGTAGGCGCATTTCAGGATGTAAGGGCCGAATTTTTACCGGTTGATAGTTTTAAAAACAATCAGCTCGACCTGAATATTTATTTAACCCCTTTAAAGAAAAACTCACTTACCTTTTCCGTTGTAGGAACAAGTAAATCCAATAATTTCGTTGGTTCGGAAGTGAAAGTCACACAAACCACCAGAAACTTGTTTAGAAATGCAGAACAATTAGATTTGAGTGTTAGTGGTGGTTTCGAAACGCAAACTAAAGGAACTTCTTTAGGCAAAAACTCCTTATCGTTAACTGCCGAAGGAAAACTGACTTTCCCTAGGTTTATTGTTCCCTTTTACAAACCAAATAGCACCAATGCTTTCATCCCGAAAACCATTGCCTCGCTTTCTTACCAGATGCTTAACCGTGGCTCTGAATATACTTTGCATGCTTTTAAAGGGCAATATGGTTATAACTTTAAAGAGAATTTGTATAAGGAGCATAATTTCAATCCGATATCAATAAGTTATGTTTCAACCAGTTTTCCTGATACAACCGTAGAAAAAAATATATACATACAGAACCCATTATTAAGAACCACCTTAGAAAGTCAGTTTATTATTGGTAGTAACTATAATTTCACCTATACCAACCAGATGGAAGATAGCCGAAGAAATAATACCTATTTCTTTGGAGGGTTAGAAACCGGAGGTAATGTTTGGGGCCTATTTACCCCTAAGGATGAAAATGGTCAACGATCTATCTTTAACAGACCATTAACGCAGTTTATCAGGGCAGAAGCCGATTTAAGGGATTATTATAAAATCACCAGAAACTTAATCTGGGCAAACAGGTTAAACTTAGGTTATGGTTATGCTTACGGTAATTCTACCTCACTCCCATTTGTTAAGCAGTTTTTTGCCGGTGGCAGTAACGATATCAGAGCCTTTCCGGCCAGAACTTTAGGTCCAGGTACTTACAAGGTTCCTGATGATGCTATTTTTGCCGATCAGGGTGGTGATATTAAATTAATGCTCAACTCAGAACTTCGTTTTAAAATAGTGAGTGTACTTTATGGCGCATTGTTTGTAGATGCCGGAAATATCTGGTTGAGGAAGGAAGATCTTGGAGAACCCGGCAAACCCGAGACGGCAAGACTTGGATCTGGTTTTAAGCTAAAAAATGCTTTTAACGAGTTGGCCGTGGGTACCGGTGCAGGTTTACGGGTAGATGTCAGCATTTTTGTAGTCCGCTTAGATGTGGCCTTCCCAATTCGTAAGCCGTATTTACCAGAAGGACAAAGATGGGTGTTTGATGATATCGCCTTTGGAAACAAAGACTGGCGTAAACAGAATTTAATTTTTAACATTGGGATAGGATATCCATTTTAATTTTTCTATGAGAGTTATCCATAAGGTCAAATATTTCTTTATTGCACTTTATCATCTTTTTGTTGCTGCCGGAAAAGGTTTTATGGAAGATAGGGTAACTAAATTGAGTGCTTCGCTTGCCTATTACACCATTTTTTCGCTTACCCCACTCATCATTATCATGCTATCTGCCGCTACCCTATTTTTCGGCGACAAAAGAAATGAGATAACAAGAGGTCAGTTTTATGGACAGATTACCAAAATGGTTGGCAAAGAGGCAGCTACACAAATTCAAGGTTTTGTAGAACATGCCAACAAATCCGGGCAATCTACCATTGGTTTAATTATTGGGATTGGTACATTGATTATTGGCTCAACTGCTATTTTTATTGAGATACAAGATAGTATCAACATGATCTGGAAAGTGAAGGCTGTGCCCAAAAAAGGCTGGATAAAAATGCTTTCTAACAGGTTATTGTCTTTCTCTTTAATTGTTTCGATGGGCTTTCTGTTGCTTGTTTCACTAGTGGTCAACACTGTAGTAGTTGGTTTGGGTTCTAAATTGGCCAACCTACTTTCGCAAAGTAAGATAGATGAAGTAATCCCTGTTGCAAACGATACCATGGCCATTCTAATTTATATTTTAAACAATGTAATTACACTAGCCGCTGTAACCGCTGTATTTGCTGTTATATTTAAAGTATTGCCAGATGTTGTCATCCGTTGGAAATCGGCGATAATCGGTGCCTTATTCACTGCTGTGCTCTTCAGTTTAGGTAAATACCTGATCGGGATTTATATTGAAAAAGGTAATCCAGGTTCTGCTTTTGGTGCAGCCAGCTCGATTATCGTTATTTTATTGTGGATTTATTATACCTCAATTATACTCTACTTCGGCGCTGAATTTACACAAGCCTATGCAGAGAAGTACGATAATGGCATTTCACCTAGTAAGTATGCCGTATTTACAAAAATTACCATCGTAGAGAAAAAGGTAGATGTGTTGCCGCCTCAGCACCCGGAAGATACAGTGAATGTACCTAAAGAATAATGAATGACAGTTTTTTCTCAAGATCGTCATTTCGACCGCAGTGGAGAAATCTTTTAAATCTCAATTCTTATAACTTGGCTAGAAGATCTCTCCATTTCGTTGCACTCCAGTCGAGATGACGATTTTTCTATAACATAAAAACTGGTTTATGGAGACATGAACCAAAGCATAACAAGATAGATGCTGAAACAAGTTCAGCAGGACGCCACGATTGATTTAACCGCAAGCATTCAAACGCGATTGTCATCCTGAGCGGAGTCGAAGGACTTTTTTATGCTACATCTTCAGTAATCACTTTAGGTTCTTCAGTCACCTCATCCTTCTCTACCCTTAGGTTACGGATAATGTGCTGTTGCCTATCAGGCGTATTTTTACCCATATAGTATTCCAGCAAACTTTTAATTGTTTGATCTTTCAAAATAACGGGGTCTAACCTGATATCTTTCCCGATAAACAAGCCGAATTCATCAGGAGAAATTTCTCCCAAACCTTTAAATCGGGTAATTTCTGGTTTATTGCCCAGTTTTTCGATCGCGTTTTTACGTTCTTCATCACTGTAACAATAAATCGTTTCCTTTTTGTTCCGAACCCTGAAAAGCGGCGTTTGAAGAATGTACACATGGCCTGCTTTAACCAGATCAGGAAAGAACTGAAGAAAGAAGGTCATCATCAACAAACGGATGTGCATCCCATCCACATCGGCATCTGTTGCAATTACAATATTGTTATAATGCAATCCTTCCAAACCATCTTCAATATTTAAAGCGTGCTGCAGCAGGTTAAATTCTTCATTTTCGTAAACCACTTTTTTGGTAAGCTCGTAACAGTTAAGCGGCTTACCCTTCAAACTAAACACCGCCTGGCAATCTACATCACGCGATTTTGTGATCGAACCCGATGCCGAATCTCCCTCAGTAATAAACAAGGTAGTTTCGTAACGTTTCTCGTGCGTAGTATTAAAATGCACCTTACAATCTCGCAGTTTTTTATTGTGTAACGATGCCTTTTTTGCCCTATCGTTTGCCAGTTTCTTGATGCCTGCAATATCTTTACGCTCGCGCTCCGATTGCATAATTCTTTTCAACAAAGCATCAGCAACATCTGGATTTTTATGCAGATAATCATCCAGTTCTTTTTTAACAAAATCGTTGATAAAAGTAGCTACCGATGGCCCTTCTGGTCCCATATTCTGCGAACCTAGTTTTGTTTTGGTCTGCGATTCGAAAACGGGCTCCTGTACACGCACAGAAATTGCTGCAATAATGGATGAACGCACGTCGGCTGCATCAAACTCTTTTTTGAAAAACTCCCGAACGGTTTTCACTACAGCTGCCCTAAAAGCCGCCTGGTGCGTTCCACCTTGTGTAGTGTGCTGTCCGTTCACAAACGAATGGTAGTCTTCACCATATTGCTGCCCGTGGGTCATCGCAATTTCGATATCCGGTCCAATCATGTGGATAATTGGGTAACGGATTTCTTCTGGCTTATTAAATTTAGAAAGCAGATCGTAAAGACCTCTTTCTGAAAAATATTTCTGATTATTAAAATTTACGGTTAAGCCTGTATTTAAGAACACATAGTTCCACACCATACTCTCCACAAAATCAGGGATGTAATGGTAGTTCCTGAAAATGGTTTCATCCGGGTAAAAAGTAATCGCTGTACCATTGCGTTGAGTGGTATCGATAATTGGCTGCTCATTTACAATTTCCCCTTTAGAAAATTCCACTTTTTTCGTTTTTCCATCACGGTACGACTGCACCATAAAGCTAGTAGAAAGTGCATTTACAGCCTTAGTACCTACCCCATTTAAACCAACAGATTTCTGGAAGGCATTGCTGTCGTATTTACCACCGGTATTGATCTTGCTTACACAATCGATTACCTTGCCCAGTGGAATGCCGCGACCGTAATCGCGTATATTTACCTTTTGTTCAGAAACGGTAATTTCGATGGTTTTTCCGGTACCCATTACAAACTCATCGATAGAGTTATCTACAATTTCTTTTAACAAAACGTAAATACCGTCATCCTGCGCAGAACCATCGCCAAGTTTACCAATGTACATCCCCGGACGAAGCCTGATGTGCTCTTTCCAATCTAATGAACGGATACTATCGTCGTTATAAATTACTTCTGCCATACTGTATTTATCTGTTCTTCAATGAAAAACCCTGCATTTTTTGGTTTGCAAAGCGATGAAGAATTTGTAGAAATAACCCTGATGATTGAAAATAAAAATATTTTCAAATACCTTCTTCAGAATTATTATACAATAATAGATTTATTCTGTGAGGCTCGCAAAAGAAAATTTCAACATGTAAACAATGGATGGCGACTGGTTCATTAGTTCATTAGTCATTGGTTCATTTGCTTATCGGTTTAATTGCCTCTGAGAACTGCCAATTGGTAATTGCCAACTGATTATGTTCATCGTCTCTTTTCCATCTAACTTTCCTCATTGGATCGTTCTCTCACTCAATCATTCAAATTTCCCTATCTTCAACCCAATATTCATAATTCTATTTAATGCAACAAAAGAAGCAACTTTCGCTATTTGATTTATCCATGATTGTGGTGAGTTTAGTTATTGGCATGGGTGTTTTCCGTACACCTGTAAACGTAGCTGCTAAGGCACAAATTCCCGAACTGTTTTATTTGGCCTGGTTTATTGGTGGTTTTGTAGCCTTTTGTGGTGCGTTAACTTATGCAGAAATCGGTTCCCGCTTTCCGGTAACAGGGGGATACTATAAAATATTTTCAGCAGCTTATCATCCATCCATTGCTTTTGCCATTAATTGTATTGTGATCATTTCGAGTGCGGCATCGGTAGCAGCTATTTCGATTATTGGGGCAGAATACCTGAGTAAAATTATTTTACCTGTTGATAAACAGAATGAAACCTATCGCGTTGCCATTGCAATTACCACCATTTTGGTGTTTTATTTCATTAATCTGTTAGGCTTAAAAGCGAGTTCTAAAACACAGAATGTATTAACGGTAATTAAAATCGGAATGATTTTAACACTCATCTGCGCAGTATTTTTTGGCGGACAAACACAAACCGTTACCCCAATTTTTAAAACAGCAACAGGTGCTTTACCAACCTGGCCTGATTATGGAAAAGCCTTAGGCCTGTGTTTAATTGCAGTTTCTTTTTCTTATGCGGGTTATGCGCAAACCATCAACTTTGGGGGCGAAGTTAAAGAAGCCAAAAAAGTGATTCCACGTTCCATTATTATCGGCTTAACCATTATTGTAATTCTTTACCTGGCCATCAACTATGTGTATGTAAAAGTAATCGGTTTTGAAGAATTAAAATCAGCAGAAAGCATAGCCGCGATATTGGCTTCGAAGATATTTGGTCCTGCCGGATTTAACGCACTTTCCGTAATCATCTTTTTTTCGGTAATGGGTTATGTAAATGTAAATCTGCTGAGCAATCCCAGAGCAATGTTTGCCATGGGCGAAGAAGGAGCCCTGCCAAAAATATTTAGCAGGATGAACAAAAAAACAGAAGTAATTACCATTAGCTTAACCGTTTTCACATTAGTTGCTGTGGTAATTATTTTCTATGCGAAAACCTTCGACAAGATTTTAAACTATACTATTTTCTTAGAAAGCATTAGCATGGCCAGTTCGGCAGCTACGATTTTCATTCTCCGGAAAAGAACAGCACGTCTTGATAAAAAAACCATCTATACTGTTCCTTTATATCCTATATTGCCTATTATTTTTATTGCTGCTTATACCTTCGTGGCCTTTAGCATTTATGCCGACGACCCGAATGCGGCACTGAACGGATTATGTATTTTTGTTGGCTTTCTGGTAATTTATTTTGTGAGCAGATGGTTTAAAAAGAAATAGTTTTAATATTTTGTTTTGAAAAGCAGTTGCAGTGCTGGTCGGCTTCGGTAGTTCCGCCATACGCTACAATCTTTTTGTCATTGTCATCCTGAGGCTGTCGAAGGAGCTACAAAAAGTATTTCTGCTACTGTCAGGTTTAGGATAGCAAGGCAGGCCGAAATAAAATAAACCTGATTGGAATGAACATCCCGATTTTTCATCGGGAAAAAATGGAAAGCAGGACTGATATAACAAATTAACACAGAAACCTGCTTTACAAAACACAGAAAAGAATTTAAATAATTAATGAACAAAACACTCTTCTTAAAACAAGAAATTGCTTACGCTGCTGGTATGATTGGTTGGAGCACGATGACAAACATTATCATCGTAATGCTTCCCTATTTCTATCTTCCCCCAAGCAACGCTGGCCTGCCGCCTTTGGTACCACAACTCGTTTTATTGGGTGCGTTTAATATCCTTTCTATTATTGCTGCTTCAGGAAGACTGGTAGATGCCATTTACGATCCGTTTATTGCGTCTAAAAGTGATGCATGCACCAATAAAAACGGTCGCAGGATGCCCTTTATGAAATGGGCAATTGTTCCTGCTATGCTTTTTTGCGGACTGGTTTTCTACCCGATCCAAAAAACAGAGAGCCTGCATAATGCCTGGTGGTTAACCATCACACTTTGTTTATTTTTTGTATCGGTTACCACTTATATTATTCCTTATAACGCGCTGCTGGCCGAAGTAACCAACACACCAAGGCAAAAAGTTAAATTATCCAGTTATCAACAGGTTGGTTTTGTAATCGGAATCATTTTATCGGCCTGTACCAATAACTTTGCCGATCTGGTTGAGGCTCATTTTCATGTAGCCAACCGCAGCGAAGCCATTCAGATTGCCATATGGGGTTTGTGTATCTTATCCGGACTGGTGATGTTATTGCCTATTTTTTTTATCAATGAAAAGGACTTTTCGGTTGGAAAGCCTACCCATGTGCCTTTGTGGCCAGCCATTAAAAGCACCTTTAAAAACAGCAATTTTAAATATTACCTGATATCTGATTTCGCCTTTTACACGGCATTGAGTATTATTTCGAGCGGTTTATTGTTTTTCTGTACGGTTTTATTGGGCTTGCCAGAATCGGAAGGCGGAAAATTTATGGCTGCCATGGTTTTTGCTTCCTTGCTATTTTACCCGCTGGTTAATTTTGGTTCGGCTAAAATCGGCAAAAAACCTTTTGTATTACTTGCCTTCGGCGTGTTGTGCTTAATCTTCGTCACCATTTTCTTTCTAGGCAAATTACCATTTGGTCCACATACACAGATTTACATCCTGGTACTATCCGCTTCGTTTCCATTAGCGGCACTTGGCATTTTACCAACGGCTATTTTGGCTGACATTGCCCAAAGAGATACCTTAAAAACGGGCGAAAACCACGAAGGTATGTTCTTCGCAGTAAAATACCTTTTTGTAAAACTCGGGCAAACGTTAGGTATTGCTATTTTTGCCATGCTCACCATTTACGGCAAAGACCCCGGCAACGATTTCGGATTACGCCTGAATGGAATTGTAGGTTTCGGACTTTGTTTAATTGCCCTGTTGTTTTTTAGCAGGTTTAAGGAAGAGAAGTAGTTTGGCGTTGAGCGTTTGAGTTTAGAGTGGACACAATCTAGTAAATATGAACGAATCACTTGTACAAAAAGACTTAAGGTTTAGGTATAAATCATTTTTAATTACCGAAAAAGGACTTCAGGTAAAACATAAGAGCCTGCTCCGTTCAGGAGAGTACCTGTTGGCATACGAGAATGTTGGGACAAGAATCTATAAAGATAACAGGGGAATTTATGGGCTGCTATTTTCATCAACTTTATTGGGCTTGGTATCGGTGTTATTGTACTTGTTAAGAAATGATGGAGAAGGCGTTGATAGCTCGGTGTACTTCTTCTATTTCGGAATATCGGTTATACTATTGATCTTGTTTTTAATCACCTATAAACGGAATTTTTATCTGGTAAAACATGGAAATGTTGATGCTATTGAATTTTTACAAAACAAACCATCACAAGCGGAAGTCAATGCCTTTATTGATGTTTTAAAAGCAACAAGAAATACATTTTTGCTCAAAAAATATGGCCAGATAAATTTTGGCTTTACCCGCGAAGATAACTATAAAAACTTAGTGTGGTTAGCCAATAATGAGGTAATCGACAATGTAGAATTTAACAATATGGTGAATAAGCTAAATTTACAAATGCAACAGCAAAATCCGCACAAAATGAACTTTGATTTTAGCTTAAATTAAAGCCAACTATCGTTAAAGCCTACAACAGCCAGTTATCAGATTAAGCAAAAAATACATGAACGGAGGTAATATAAACTACCACCATTCCGCTCATGTATCTCATTTACAACTTAATACCCCGGGCTTTGTTTTAATGCCCCCTTACTTCTATCAATCTGATCCTGAGGCAAAGGGAAATAATCATCCCTGGTTTCGATGGTAATACCTTTTAAGTAGTTAAAGTACCCACCTTCAAAAGAAAAATAACTCTCGAGGGTTTGTTTGGCTATACCCCAACGTACGAGGTCGAAAAAGCGGTGGCCTTCCATGGCCAGTTCCAATCTGCGTTCGAAACGCACCGCATTTCTTGCATAAGTATCATTTGGAAATGATACATACTCACTAACCTTATAAGCTGCAGCCGGCACCCCGTTTATAGTTTGAGGCGTTATTTTAGCTGCCCTGGCCCTCACGGCATTCACCAAGGTTAGGGCCCTGGCTAAATCACCTTTTTCTACCGCACATTCTGCCGCCATTAAATAAACATCACCTAAGCGGATCAGGTTAACATTTAATCCGGTTACATTGGAATTACCAGGAGCAGTTCCGCTCGAAATCTGAGCAGCATCAACAGTATTCTTAACCGCTAGAAAAGGACCGCCGTTACTAGCATCACGAATCCATGTATCGCCTGGCATTAAACCCCAATCGCGATATGGAACACCACGTCTTCCTATTGTCGATTCAATTCTTGGATCTAATGGTAAGGTCTTGTCTACTGCATAATTTGTTTTATCTGTGCCGGTTAATCCATAATCAGATTTATATGGATTAGTGCGGTAGCTGCCATCCAATAGCGGTAAACCCAATGCACTTACCTTAAATGAGTTGGCCAAATCTATAGTCGGCTGGAAGAAACCGCAACAGTTAATCGGTGCATTACCATACGGAAAGTTAAGCATATCGCCCACATTGCCATTATCACCGCCAGTGCCATCTGTTCCAACGGAATGTTGAACAGACATAATGGTTTCAGGTCCATCTTCTTTAGTAATGTCAAAGTTATCTGAATACGGCATATCAACGAGAGATGGTTTTGCCAAAATTACGGCATTCAACAAATCGTAGGCTTCAGGATATTTCTTTTGATATAAAAATACCTTTCCGAGATAGGCCTGAGCAGCATATTTATCTACCCTACCTTTTTGATTTTTTGGTTTGGTTGTACTTAAATTGGCAACGGCAAACTGAAGATCATCTACAATATTTGGATAAATATCTTTATCATTCGGAACAAAAGTACCGCTTGTGCCCTCTGTAATATATGGTACAACTTTAAATATCCGCACCAAAAAGAAATAATAGTGTGCGCGTAGCAACCTCGTTTCACCCTGAATTTCCTTTGCACGGGCATCGTTAAATTTTGCGGTACCTTTTCCCGCCTGCAAGTTGGCTAAAATTTTAAGGGTATTGTTACAACGCTGTATCCCTTCAAAACACCTGTCCCAGATATTCGATAAATTGTCGTTTGTACTGGTTGGTGCATGCTGTTCTATCGCATTCATTGGTGGCTGATCGCCAATTTCGCTCCCTTTGTGTGCATTATCAGAAGCCACCTCGCCAAATAACCACTGACTTGGCGCTGCGCCATAATTGCCATAGGTTCCATTTACATTGCCATTGAGTAAACCATAGGCCCCTACCAACAGACCTTCTACACCATCTTGTGTAGTAAGCTGGTCTTCTGTTAATTCGCCTTGTGGCTGAAGCGTTAAAAACTCCTTTTTGCAGGAAAACGTACTGCAAATTAATAAGGAAAGAAGGATATATTTTATATGTTTCATTTTGATATTTTTTAATTAAAATCCAACATTAATACCGATTAAAAACTGACGTGGCGAAGGATAAACGCCCTTATCAACTCCAAGTGCCGAAAAAGTATCAGCAGGCGGACCCGAACTTCCAACTGAAGAAGCAGCATCTCTGGTTTGACTAACCTCAGGATCAAGACCGGTGTAATTGGTAATGGTGAAAAGGTTAGTTGCACTTACATAAACCCTTATTCTGGTAATACCCGATTTTGTACCAAATGCTTTGGCCGTTGGAATTGAATAACCGATCTGTATATTCTTCAACCTTAAAAAGCTACCATCCTGAACATAATAACTTGAAGAAGCCAGTTCAACATCTGATGCACCCACATAAGCAGATGGGGTAAGGCTTGACGAATTACTCGGACTCCAGGCATTTAACAATCTGGTGCTTTTAGCACCTGCAAATGATGGGAAATCTGTAAAATAACGGGTAGCCTCAAATAAGTCATTGCCTTGAACACCATATAAGAAAGCGGAAATATCAAAGTTTTTATACGATGCATTTAAGTTTACGCCATAGGTAAAATCTGGATTTGGATTGCCAATAATGGTACGGTCTTTAGGATCGATTACGCCATCGCCATTAATATCCTGGTAACGCAAACCACCAACCCTTGCGCCTGCATAAGATGGATTGTTTTGAATATCTGCAGCACTTTGATAGATCCCGGCAGTTTTATAACCAAAGAAAGAGCCGAAAGGTGCACCCTCCTGTAACACACTGGTTTGCAAACTTCTGTAGTTGCCATAAATTTGATTAAAAATACCTGGCGCTAACCTTACAATTTTATTGTCGTTTTTAGAAAGGTTTAAACCAATATCAAATTTAAAAGGGCGCTCTGCTTCTCTTCCATAATGATAAGCAACATTAAACTCGACTCCTTTATTGCTCATGTCGCCAATATTAACATAAGGCGAGCTACCTAAACCAACTACACTCGAAGGTAAAGGCAAATTATAAAGCATATCGGAGGTTTTTTTGTTGTACCAGTCTAATGATCCATCAATAGCGCCGCCAAGCAAAGTAAAATCAAGACCAATATTTAAAGCTTTTAACGATTCCCATTTTACATCTGGATTTTGATAAGCATTTTGCCATACACCCGTAGTAAGGCCATTACCACCGCCAACAGCATAAGCAGAATTAACAATAGAACTTTGGTACCTGTTAATGTATTGGTATGGAGGTATCCGTTGGTTACCTGTTTGACCATACCCAACACGCAGTTTTAAATCGCTTATCCATTTAACACTTTTCATAAATTCTTCTTCCGATAACCTCCATGCTGCACTTGCTGCCGGATAATAACCATACTTGTTTGCAGGGCCGAAGTTAGAAGAACCGTCGCGGCGGATGGTAACGCTCGCCAGATAACGATCATGATAAGAATAATCTGCCTTCGCAAATAACGAGAAAAGGGAGCCTATAGAACCATAGCTTGAATTGCTGATATTGGATGAACCTGTATTCAGGTAATAATAATCCTGACTGCCTAAAATAAAAAAGCCATTTCTTCCGGCATTTAGCTGTCTTGATCGCGACCTAATGGCCTCAGTACCCACCAACACATTTACCCTATGCTTTTCGTTAAATACTTTGCTGTAATTTAAGGTATTGGTCCAGGTCCATTCGGTATTATATCCTTGATATTCGTTCAGGTTATTCGAATTGTTACCTTCAGAAAATTCCAGGTTTGGATAACGCATTGATAAACCATTAAAGTTTTCGTAACGCAGACCGAAATTGGTTTTTAATACCAATCCTGGAATGATATCGCCCTCTGCGTAAACATTCCCAAAGAAGAAATTGCTCTTATTTTTATTGTCTTTTGCACGGTAAAGAAAAGCTACTGGGTTTTCTGCATTCCCCAGCTGGCTTCCGCGGCTACCGGCAAAATTCCCGGCAATGTCGTAAACCGGAATAATGGTAGGGATCCGGTATGCCCAGCCCAGTGCGCTTCCCTGGTCCTGATAATCGCCCGAAACATTCGGGTTTACACCCAAACCAAAGCCTTCTGAATAACTGTACTGTGCATTCTCACCAAAGCGGACCCTTTTATTAAATGCAGAAATATTAGTGTTCGACCTAAAATTAAACCGTTTAAATCCGGTGTATTTAATGGTTCCCTTCTGATCCAGATAACCGCCCGAGAAAGTGTATGTTGCATTTTCTCCACCTCCGGTAGCGCTAAGCTGATAATTTTGAACAGGTGCGGTTTCAGTAATTTCATCAAACCAGTTGGTACCTGCTTTATTTGCTTTTGTAATCTGATAAAAAAGATCAGGATCACGGCTATAGTTATACTTAGATGGATCTGCATCGGCGGCAGTAACATCCTGGCCAAGTTTTAAACCTGCCACTAAATATTCAGGTAACACAGGTGTTGAACCAGAGCCATAATTTTTCCCTGCCTCAATTGGCTTTCCTGCATTGGTATAACCATCAAATATATACTGGGCATATTGTTGAGGATTCATCATTTCGGGAAAACTATTTTTTCTGGGAACCTGTGTGCCATAATAAGAATCGAGTGTAATTTTGGGTGCACCCGCTATCCCCTTTTTGGTAGTAATGATTACTACACCATTATTTGCCCTCGAGCCATAAATAGAAGCCGAAGAAGCATCTTTCAATACCTGCAGGCTTTCAATATCATTCTGGTTAAGCCATGATAATTTACCTTCGAAAGGAACTCCATCAATAACATAAAGTGGTTCGTTATTATTAATGGTACTAATTCCCCTAATTCTGATCTGCGGTGTTGAACCTGGTGCACCATCGTTTATAATCTGTACCCCTGTGGCTTTCCCCTGTAAGGCTTCTACAGCACTTGCGGCTGGCTGGGCTTTTAACAGTTCCATGTTCACTACAGCAACGGCTCCGGTTAAATCTTTTTTCCGTTGAGAAGAATAACCGGTTACAATCACATCGGTTAAATTGTTATTCTCGGCCTGCAAAATAACAGTGATATTGGTTTGTTTGCCTACAGCAACTTCTTTATTGCCGTAACCAACAAAAGAAATAACCAAAACATCTGTAGGTTGTACACTTAAAGAGAATGTTCCGTTAGCATCTGTAGTAGTACCTCCGGCACCATTTTTAATTTTAACTGTAGCGCCAATAACAGGTAATTTGTCATCACTGGCAATAACTTTACCAGTGATTTTTGATTGGGCCATTGCGCCAAGGGCAAATAACATCCCCAAACACAAGAGAAGAAAACTCCTCTTGATACAAGATAGATTTTGTTTCATAGGTTTATATTGATTAGGTGAAATAATGCGTACTCATAGCCGATGTACTGCTAGATTAATAAGCTTAACAGCATCAGTTTATTGCCATCAGTTACGACGACATATTTAATTGGCTTAGTTTGCCGGATTGCGGCATGCAAGAAGAATGGATTTCTCCTTTCAATAGGTAGATTTTTTCTCATAAGTAGGTGGTTAGATAGGCTTGTTGGGTATTATTTATTTAGAACTTACATAGTGACATTTTTAGTAAACAATGTATTAGTGTACAATATACACTTCAATAAAAATAAATATACATATAAAAAATAATTATAATACAAAAATACATTTAGAAATAGACTACAAACTACTAACTAAAAGGATTAATGCATTATACCAATAACAGGATGTTCGTAATAAATAACGATTTGAGTTTACATTTATCAAATAGTAAATTTTCATACATTTTTTGTATCTTTGCCGCCGAAGCAGGAATAAGGGCTTGTCATTCTGAATGGCATATTCTCTCCGCAAGTTAGTCCTTCAACAATTGATTGTTCTAGCTTCTTCGATAAATATTACACAGAAACATACATGTTATTCAAAGAATTAAACCTCATTGAGCCAATTTTAAAGGCCCTTGAGACCGAAGGTTATACACAACCGACACCAATACAGGAGCAATCCATTCCAACGATATTAAAAGGCAAAGATTTACTAGGCTGCGCACAAACCGGTACCGGAAAAACCGCTGCCTTTGCCATCCCGATGTTGCAGTTATTGCACGAAAAACACATCAATACCAAAGCGACCAAAAACATAAAGGCTTTAATTTTAACGCCAACACGTGAGCTTGCCATCCAGATTGAAGAAAGTTTTAAAGCTTATGGCCGTCATTTAAATTTACGCCATTTGGTAATTTTTGGTGGGGTAAACCAACACTCACAAGTAGAAGCTTTAAGAAAAGGCGTCGATATTTTAGTCGCAACACCAGGCCGTTTATTAGATTTAATGAACCAGGGTTTCATTAGCTTAAACACCATCGAACTTTTCGTATTGGATGAAGCCGACCGCATGCTCGATATGGGCTTTATTCACGATGTGAAAAGAGTGGTAGCTAAATTGCCTGCAAAACGCCAAACTTTATTTTTCTCGGCAACCATGCCAGATGAAATCCAGAAGTTAGCAAATACCATTTTATCTAGTCCGACAAAAGTAGAGGTTACCCCCATTTCTTCTACAGCAGAAACAATTGTTCAATCGGTTTATTTTGTTGATAAGCCCGATAAAAAGAAATTATTGATCCATCTTCTTGAAGATAAAAAGATCGAAACTGCTTTGGTTTTTACCCGTACCAAACATGGCGCAGACCGTATTGTTAAAGATTTGGCACATGCTGGTATTAAAGCTGCCGCCATTCACGGCAATAAATCCCAAAATGCCAGACAAAGGGCATTAACAGATTTTAAAGACCGTAAAATCCGCGTATTGGTAGCTACCGATATTGCTGCACGCGGTATTGATATTGATCAGTTATCGCACGTTTTCAATTTCGAATTGCCAAACATTCCTGAATCTTATGTACACAGAATTGGCCGTACAGGCCGCGCCGGTGCAAACGGGATTGCCATTTCTTTCTGCGATGCGGAAGAAAACGAATACTTATTGGATATCCAGAAACTGATTAAAATTACGCTTCCGGTTGTTGATGACCATCCTTATCCGTTAAGCTGGGAAAGTATGCTGGCTAAAAACCAGGTTAAACGTAAACCACAAGCCCAATCTAAAGGCGGTGGTGGTGCTAAAAAAGGTGGCGATGGCAATATGAGCGGCAAACCACGCAACGCCAGTAACAACAGAAGATTTGGCGGAAACAGAAAAAGAGGCGAAAGATAAAAAAGGTAGAAGGTTTAAGGCAGGAAGGCTTAAGGTCTGAAAACCCAACCTTCCAATAACTTTCAACAAAAAACCCGATTTGCAAAACGCAAATCGGGTTTTTCTATTTTTAAGGCAAGAGAGAGGAAAACCCTCCGCCCTATACCTTCCGCCTTCTACCTTAAACCACTACATTAATAATCTTTCCTTTAACGAAAATGATCTTTTTAGGTGTTTTTCCATCCAGGAATTTTACGAACTGCTCATCGGCCAATAAAATGCTTTCTACCTCCGGCTGAGCTAAAGTTAAACTCAAATTCAGGTTCATTTTCATTTTACCATTGATTGAAACCGGATAGGCAAACTCATCTTCTATCAGATACTCAGGCTTAAATGTTGGGAAAGCCGTATACGATAAAGTTCCGGCTTCGTTACCCAACAATACCCAAAGCTCTTCGCAGATATGTGGCGCATAAGGTGAAAGGATAATCACCATATCTTCCAAAATCTGACGGTTTTTGCATTTCAGATCAGTTAACTCATTTACTGCAATCATAAAGCTCGATACAGAAGTATTGAACGAGAAACGCTCGATATCATCCTGTACCTTTTTAATGATTTTATGCAGCGATTTTAATTCGGCTTTTGTAGGAACAGCATCGTTTACATGGAAAACCCATTCTTCGTTGTGGAACAAACGCCAGAATTTACGCAAGAACTTAAATACACCTTCAATACCATTTGTATTCCAAGGTTTGCTCTGCTCTAACGGACCTAAGAACATTTCATACATCCGCAAAGTATCAGCACCATAACGTTCAATCAAATCATCGGGATTAACCACGTTGAATTTTGATTTCGACATTTTCTCTACTTCAACACCACAGATGTATTTCCCGCCTTCAAGAATAAATTCTGCGTTGGCATATTCTTCTCTCCAGGCTTTGAACTTAGCGATGTCTAAAGTATCGTTTTCAACAATGTTCACATCAACGTGCAATGCTGAAGTTTTATATTCTTTTCTTAATCCAGCTGATACATAAGTATTAGTAGGTTTTCCGTTCTCATCGTTTATGCGATAAACAAAATTACTTCTACCCTGAATCATGCCCTGGTTGATCAGTTTTTTGAAAGGTTCTTCTTCTTTGGTATAACCCAAATCTTTCAAAAATTTATTCCAGAAACGGCTGTACAATAAGTGACCGGTTGCATGCTCAGAGCCACCAATGTATAAATCGACATCTTTCCAATATTCAACAGCTTCTTTTGAAGCAAAATCGTTGTTGTTGTTGGCATCCATGTAACGGTACCAGTACCAGCTGCTTCCAGCCCAACCTGGCATGGTGCTTAATTCGTAATGTCCGCCATCTTTTGGAACCCAGTCTTCAGCCCTCGCCAAAGGTGGTTCTCCTGTTTCCGTCGGTAAATATTTATCAATTTCAGGAAGTAACAATGGTAATTCTTCTTCTTTTACCAAATAAGGCAATCCATCTTTAAAGTAAACCGGAATCGGCTCACCCCAATAACGCTGGCGACCAAAAATCGCATCACGCTGACGGAAGTTTACTTTTGCTTTTCCAACTTTCTCTTCTTCCAACCAGTTATTCAGAAATGGAACAGCTTCTTTATATGTCATTCCGTTTATGAAACCGGAATTAATGTATTTTCCTTCTTTAGTTGGATCTGCCTGAACATCTATATCTTTTTGTCCATCCAAAATCTGGATAATGGGTAAATTAAAATGGGTGGCAAATAACCAATCGCGTTGATCGCCACTCGGAACGCCCATCACAGCACCAGTTCCGTAACCTGCCAATACATAATCAGCAATCCACAGCTGTACGCGTTCACCACTTACAGGGTTAATTACATAGGTACCTGTAAAAGCGCCAGACACCGTTTTGGTATCGGCCATACGGTCTAATTCTGATTTCTTTTTAGTTAAGGCGATGTAGTTTGCAATGTCCTCTTTTTGTTCAGGAGTGGTTAATTCTGCAACCCACTCATGCTCCGGAGCCAAAACCAGGTAAGAAACTCCAAAAATGGTATCTACTCGGGTGGTAAAAACTTCAATTTGTTTATCGTTTCCTTCAACCCCAAACTTTACGGATGCTCCAACACTTTTACCGATCCAGTTTCGTTGCATTTCTTTAATTGGTTCTGGCCAATCGATGGTATCCAAACCCTGCAAAAGTCTGTCAGAATAAGCTGTAATCCGCATGCTCCATTGCATCATTTTCTTTTGCTCAACAGGGAAACCACCACGTTCCGAGAAGCCATCTTTAACTTCATCATTAGCCAAAACGGTTCCTAAAGCCGGGCACCAGTTTACAGTACTCTCGCGAAGATAAGTTAAACGGTATTTTAACAATTCAATCTGTTTCTCTTCATCGGTAAAGGTTGCCCAGTCGCTCGGCATAAATTCTTTAGTATCTTCATCACAAACTGCTTTAACATCAGCTGTACCAGAAGCATTAAATTTTTCGATCAACGTGGTGATATCTTCTGCCCTATCGTTTTCGATATTGTACCATGAATTGAACAACTGCATAAAAATCCACTGTGTCCATTTATAATAAGATGGCTCACTGGTGCGTACTTCTCTGCTCCAATCGAAAGAAAAACCAATTTGGTCTAACTGCCTGCGGTAGGTTGCAATGTTTGCCTCGGTGGTAATAGCAGGATGCTGCCCCGTTTGTATGGCGTATTGCTCTGCAGGTAATCCGAACGAATCGTATCCCATTGGATGCAATACATTGAAGCCTTTAAGGCGTTTATATCTTGAAAAAATATCTGATGCAATGTAACCCAGTGGGTGACCAACGTGCAGGCCTGCTCCTGATGGATAAGGAAACATATCTAACACATAATATTTTGGTTTTTCAGAATTGCTTTCGGCTTTAAACGTTTGATGATCTGCCCAAAATTTCTGCCACTTTTGTTCTATTTCTTTGAATTGGTAATCCATTGCAAGTTTTAAATTTTTAAAGGGGCGAAAATACGGAAATTAAGGGGCTTAAAAAAGCAGATTAATGATAATATTTTGCCAGCAGAAATGCAGAATTAGAAGAAGTTAGGGATATAACCTCGATGCCTTTGTGAAGGCAGATGTTACCATCTGACTATCGATTACTTAAATAAGGGAATATGTGTTTTTAGTGTCAGTTGGAAACAACAGACACCAAAAAAAAAGATAGAAATATCTGGTACCACCACAAAAAAATGCGCCATTGATGTTAAAAACCAATGGCGCAGCAAATAATCGGGGAATTAAGATCTTATCTTGATAAAGAATATACTTTAGTAACGTTTGTTTTATCAATTTTAGCAGTAAACTCTAATTTGTTTGCAGTAATACTGTTTATTTTACAATAATTCAATCCATCATTAATATCCATACTGAACTGATCTGAATAAATGATTACATAAGTTCCGATTGTTCTGTTACCCGATAAACTCAGTTCTACCTGATCATCGTTATTTGATTTGTAGTCAACATAATCACTTGTTGTACCATAGGTAACAGTCCCATTAATTTTTTTTGGATCTTTCAATGTTTCTTCAGCAGTATAACCGGAAGTTACAATTTTATTTAACGTCCATCGGCCTAACATCTGGGCTTTTAATGAAGTATCATCTTTTTTGCAAGAAATAATTGTTGAGGCGATAAGTAAGAATAGGCTTAGAAGAGTAACTTGTCTTTTCATAGTTAAATTTAGTTTTAAGATATCCATAATTAACGCCGTTTCAACAAATTTCGTACCGCGTTTTCAGAAAAAGTAAATTTAATTAAACAATTAATGCTCAAACTAAAAGCAAAAGCTTTCCGTTAATATTCATTTAGCAATCATTAATTGGTGTTTATCAGGTATAATTTATATTTTCGCAGAAACAAAAATGAAATACATGGAAGAATTCGAAGTAAGTGATGCATCTAAGAAAACCAAAACCGTTTATATCTCCACTATAATCAGTATTGCTTTGGTTTTATTAATGCTGGGACTGCTTGGTTTGGTACTTGTACATGCCAAAAACCTGTCTAACTACGTTAAAGAAAACATCGTTTTAAACATTATTGTTGATGAAGGTGCAAAAGAAGCCGATGTTTTGGCCTTTCAGAAGGAATTAAATGCAAATCCTGCGGTAAAGCAAACTCAATATGTAAATAAAGAGCTTGCCGCAAGAAATTTAACGCAGGATTTAGGTGAGGATTTTGTTAATTTTTTAGGGTACAACCCGCTAACATCTACCTTCGATGTGTATTTAAAAGCAGAATATGCGAACAATAAAAGCATCGATGCCTTAAAAGCAAGTATTTCTAAAAATCCTGTTGTTAAAGAAGTGGTTTACCAAAGCTCTTTAATTGATATGGTTAACAAAAATATCAGCACCATTGGCTTAATTATTTTAGCCTTTGCCGCACTTCTATTAATAATCTCTATCGCCCTGATTAACAACACAATAAGACTAGCAATCTACTCACAACGCTTTTTAATTAAAAGTATGCAGCTGGTTGGTGCAACGAAAAACTTTATTCGACGTCCTTTCTTATTGTACGCTGCTTTGCATGGCTTAATTGCTGCATTTATTGCCATCATAATTTTGTTGGCAACTTTAATTTACGCCCGCAAAGAGGTACCTGAGATTATAATTTTAAATAACTACCAGGAATTTGGCTTCGTATTTATAGGCCTTTTAATTGTGGGTATTTTTATAACAGGCATTAGTACATGGTTTGCAGTAAGCAGATATTTACGTTTAAAATCTTATCATCTTTATAGATAATGGCAGAAAAAAAAACAAGTCCGGTTGTAAAGGACGTTAAAAGCGAATTGGTTTTCACCAAAAAAAACTATCAGTTATTGTTAATCAGCATTGCAATTGTAGCAGTTGGCTTTATATTGATGATGGGCACTACTGGCGATATTTATGATTTCAGAAGGACTTTATTGGCACCGATAGTGGTGTTGGCGGGTTTTGCTTTTGGCATTTATGCCATCCTAAAAAAATAATTTCTTGTATTAGCTAAAGTGTTTTTTTAACTTTATAATATGACAACAACAAATTTGCAGATCGAAATAAATTCACTTCCCCTAAACCTTAGGCAGGAAGTTGCAGATTTTGTTGAATTCTTAAAAACAAAACACAAAAACAAACCGAAATTAAAATCTCGTGAGTTTGGGTATGCAAAAGGTAAAATCAAATTATCTGATGATTTTGATGAGCCTTTAGAAATGTTTGCTGATTACATTTAATGGCATATTTATTAGACACCCATACTTTTTTGTGGTTTGTAGCAGGAGACGATCAACTGCCTGTGTCAGTTAAGAAAAAACTATCTGATATTAACAAATCTTGTTTCTTAAGCATTGCCTCACTTTGGGAAATTGCCATCAAAAAACAGATAGGGAAACTCGATTTAAAAATTGGTTTTGATGAATTGTTTCGATTTGCAGAAAGAAATCAAATCGAAATAATTGCTATCAATGAAACCCATCTTACGACATTATTAGGTCTCGATTTTCTCAACAATGATCCTTTCGATCGGATTATTGTATCACAAGCAATCTCTGAAGATTTAACTTTAATATCAAGAGATAAAAAATTAAAAAACTATAAGGTAAAATTACAGTGGGACTAGCCCATTAATCAAAACATATGAACTCTTTTGAAGCCATTGTCCTTGCCATTGTTGAAGGATTAACTGAATTTTTGCCTGTATCGAGCACCGGACATATGATTATTGCATCATCGTTTATGGGCATTGCATCAGAACCATTTGTAAAACTTTTCACCATTGTGATACAATTAGGTGCAATACTTTCTGTTGTTGTACTCTATTTCAAAAGATTTTTCAAATCGATAAATTTCTACATTAAATTATTGGTTGCATTTATCCCAGCTGCCATATTTGGTCTGCTATTGAGCAAAAAAATCGACGAATTATTAGAAAGCCCAATGGCTGTTGGTATTTCGCTGTTAGTTGGCGGTGTGATCTTATTATTTGTAGACAAGTGGTTTAATAAACCAACTATAAATGAAGAAGAGGAAGTAACTTATTTAACGGCGCTGAAAATAGGTTTCTTTCAATGTATTGCCATGTTACCAGGCGTATCGCGTTCGGGAGCCACTATTGTTGGCGGTATGAGTCAGAAATTAAGCAGAAAAGTTGCTGCAGAATTTTCATTCTTTTTAGCTGTACCCACCATGTTTGCTGCAACGGCAAAAAAACTTTATGATTTTTACAAAGAAGGGCACACCATTACCCATGAGCAGACTAACCTTTTAATTATTGGTAATGTTGTTGCTTTTGTAGTGGCACTTTTGGCGATAAAAAGTTTTATAGGATACTTAAACAAAAATGGTTTCAAAGTTTTTGGATGGTATAGAATTGCTGCTGGTTTAATCATTATCATCTTATTGCTGAGCGGGCACAACTTACAGATTATATAATTCAGGAATATTAACCACAAATTTACACGGATGATTGTTATCTGTGTGCATCCTTTTCATCTGTGGTAAAAAACGACATTGAATCCGTATCTTTGCGCAAAAAAGATTTGTGAGTACCGAAAATTCAAAATTTAAAGACTTCAATTTTGCTGAAGGCGAATTGCTCTTAATTAATAAACCATACAAATGGACTTCGTTTGATGTGGTGGGCAAAATCCGTAATTCTTTAAAACCGCTAAAACTAAAGGTTGGTCATGCCGGCACTTTAGATCCCCTTGCTACAGGCTTGCTAATCATATGTACAGGCAAATTAACTAAGCAGATAGACACTTTCCAGGCAGAGGAGAAGGAATATACAGGCACCATGATTTTGGGTGCTACTACCCCATCATTCGATATGGAAACTGAGGTAGATCAAACCTTCGATATCAGTAACATTACCGAAGACGAAATTTACGCGGCGTGTAAACCATTTATTGGCGATATAGAACAATACCCTCCTGCACACTCGGCTGTAAAAGTAAATGGCGAACGTTTATACGTAAAAGCAAGATTAGGTGAAGAGGTAGAGCTGCGTAAACGTTTTGTAAATGTTCCGGAATTTGAAATTACACGGATCGAACTACCAGAGGTCGATTTTAGAATTGTATGCAGTAAAGGTACTTACATCCGTTCACTAATATCCGATTTTGGCAAAACTTTAAACAGCGGTGCTTATCTTTCCAAACTTACCCGTACCCGGAGCGGAAACTTTTTGCTTAAAGATGCGTTTGAGGTATTAGAACTTGTTAATTATATTCGTAGCAAGAAAGAAGAAGCTAAAACTGCAGCAGAGGCATGAACCGCATCAAAAACAGAAATATCAGGTTTATAAAAGAAATTCTTTTAATTATTGCAGGTGTAACTTCGGCATGTTTTGGCTTAAAAAGCTTTTTAATGCCCAGTCATTTTATTGATGGTGGTGTTACGGGTATTTCTCTTTTGCTAAGCACCTTAACAGGCTGGAATTTATCGTACCTTATTGTAATTATCAACATTCCCTTTGTTATTTTGGGTTATAGGCAGATAGGTAAAGGCTTTGCTCTTAAAACCGCTATTGCCATTGCTGCGCTCTCGTTGGCCTTAATTTTTCTTCCCTTTCAGCCCATTACCCACGATAAATTGCTCATCGCATTTTTTGGCGGGTTATTTTTAGGCGGTGGGATTGGATTGGCCATGCGCGGTGGCTGTGTAATCGATGGAACAGAGGTTTTAGCACTCTACATCAGTAAAAACAGCATTTTAACCGTTGGAAATATCATCCTGATTTTAAATATCATTATTTTCGCCTTCGCAGCTTATTTCTTAAATATCGAAACTGCGCTATATGCTATTCTAACTTATTTATCGGCATCAAGCACGATCGATTTCATTGTAAACGGCATCGAACAATACACGGGGGTTACCATTATTTCAGAGCACCAGGACGATATAAAAGGGTTCATCATTAACGATATGAAACGCGGGGTGACCATTTACAAGGGTGAAGGCGGTTATGGAGAAAAGAAAGATATCGATATTATTTTTACCGTGGTTACCAAACTAGAAATGAGCAAATTACAAACCGCTATTCGCCAGATCGATCCGGATGCATTTGTGATACAACAGCAGATTGCCGATTTAAAAGGTGGGGTAGTGAAACGCCATGCTTTACATTAATAAATAATAAATTTGGGCATGCCCCTAAGCTACGCAAAGGGTCGGGCTGTACGCTAAATCCCCGATGAAAATCGGGGGATACCGCTTCCATCCCTCATGCAAAACCCAGATCAATAAAATAGATTTTACCATTGAAAATATATCATAACCTTTCGGATTTTAAAAAATTAGATAACGCCATTGTAACCATTGGCACTTTTGATGGCGTGCATTTCGGGCACCAAAAAATCATTAAACAACTGGTAGAAAAGGCAAAAGCCGATAACGGAGAAAGCGTAATATTAACTTTTTTCCCACACCCCAGAATGATTATAGATCCTGAAAACCAGGAGCTAAAAATGATCAATACCATTAATGAAAAAGCCGAAATTTTAAAAGGTTTAGGTGTAGATCATTTAATCATCACACCATTTACCAGAGATTTCTCCAATCAGCTGCCTGAAGATTATATAAAAAACACATTGGTAAATAACATTGGTACCAAGCACATTATTATTGGTTACGACCACCGCTTTGGGAAAGACCGTTCTGGAAATTTAAGCGATTTAAAGGCCGCAGGTTTACATTATGGCTTTAGCGTTGAAGAAATTATGGAGCAGGATATTCATGATGTTGCAGTAAGCTCGACCAAAATCCGTCAGGCACTCTTAGCGGGTGATGTAAGCTTGGCCAACGATTATCTGGGCTATCCGTTTTCTATTTTTGGAAGGGTAATTAAAGGCGATAAAATCGGAAGAACAATAGGTTTCCCAACAGCTAATATTTTTGTCGAAGAAACTTATAAACTGATTCCGGGCGATGGCATTTATGCAGTTACTGTAGAAATGGAGTCTGAAGTCCCAAGCCCTAAACCTTCAACCTTAAACCCTCAACCATACAAAGGAATGGCTTACATCGGGCAACGCCCCACCATTAACGGAATGACCAGAAATATTGAAGTAAATATTTTCGATTTCAACCAGGAAATTTATGGACAGGATATTAAGATGAACTTTTTGAAATTCTTGCGCCATGACGTGAAATTCACCGGGTTAGAAGCTTTAACTGTTCAGTTACAAAAAGACAAGGAGGCTACTTTAGCCTATTTTAACGGGTAGTTATTGCTCTGAATACAAAGTTAAATCATTAATAAATCTAAAATCTTTTAGATTATAAGTAAACAGTTTTAACTTGGTTTCGATCGCTGTTGCGGCAATTAACGAATCAGGTATTGCAAGTCCATGGCTTAATTTAAAACCCTGCATTAAATTAATTGCAGTTAAGTTTATTCTTTCATTAATTAATATAATACTAAATCTACTCAGTTTTTTATTGATAGTGTTAAGATCTAACTTATTAGTGGCTCCAAATAGTAATTCCATTTTGGTAACGGATGAAATGATAACATTATCTAATTCTATATCCGTTTCTAGTAATGCTGTTGCTGATGCATTCCTACTTTTATTTTTATCAAAATAATCTATCAATACATCCGTATCGCAAATTATTTTTCCTTTGCCATGCAGTATTTCTTAATTCCTCAGCATTTAAATCCTTTCCTGTAAAAACATCATGTAATTCTGAGATATCAATCGATCCATCTCCGACGATTACAGGAATACCATTAATACTTGCTTCTTTTTTAACCTTTGCTTTAGCTTTATGATCCGCAATAGAGAAATTTAAGTATTTGCCTAATTCCTTAAGTGCTTCCAAAGTCTTATTGCTTTTATATTTAATCGTTACTTCTTTCATTAGATTCAACTTTTTCAATGTTCGTTAATCATCTACACACAAATTTAATCAATATTTCTCATAATAATACACCTGGTGTTTGTGGCTAATAAGCGTTATATCTGAAAGAATGCATCAATTTTAATCAGATTTTCCTTTCAAAAAAGCCTCATTTTCGTTATATTAGCAGCAATGAGGCTTTTTTACATCATATTTTTTCTGTCTATCTCCATTAATTTTGCGGCCTTCGCATCGCAGGAAAAAAGAAATGATGTACCACTAAAAAAAACCAAAATAAGTTTCATTTCGAGCAAAAAAAATATCAAATCTAATTCCGATTTCAATCAGGATAGTGAAAGTTTGCAAAAAGATTTCATTAACAGTCCAATTATAAAAATATCGTCCAGTGCGTTTGTACTGATCACTTTTTTGCTGTTTCTTTTTTTCAAGAACAAAACCATCAATACAAAAGTTGTAATCAAGAGATTAAAATATAATTATTGGTGCCTTTTTAAGATGCTCTATCCAAAACATGTTTTTTGGTAAGTAATTTCATTTTTAACCACAAATGTGGAGTTTTCAATAAAATGCCGAGTAATGATACTTGGAAATAAATTATTTAATCATCAATACCCATTTTTTATAGATGCATTTACCCGATTTAATTGCCGATTTAGGATTAATCCTTGCCGCTGCAGGGATAACCACCCTCATATTTAAACGAATTAAACAACCGCTGGTTTTAGGCTACATACTGGCCGGCCTGTTGGTTGGCTCACATTTAGATTTTTTTCCTTCCGTTACCGATACAAAAAGCATCAATATATGGGGAGAGATAGGCGTAATTTTCCTTTTATTCAGCCTAGGTTTAGAATTCAGTTTTAAAAAACTGGTAAAAGTTGGCGGTTCCGCCTCCATAACGGCAATTGTGAAAGTGCTTTTTATCATTCTGGCCGGCTACTTAGTCGGTAAAGCAATGGGCTGGAAAGACATGGATAGTTTATTTCTGGGGGGTATCTTGTCCATTTCATCAACAATGATTACCATTAAGGCTTTCGAAGAACTTGGTTTAAAACATAAAAAGTTTGCAGGCCTGGTTTTTGGGGTTTTAATTGTTGAAGATCTGGTGGCCATCTTGTTACTCGTATTATTTTCTACCCTGGCGGTGAGTCAGCAATCGGCAGGTACAGAAATGCTGTATTCCATCTTAAAACTGGCTTTTTTTCTGGTACTTTGGTTCTTGGGCGGAATATTCCTGGTTCCTTCATTTCTTAAAGCAACCAAAAAATTAATGAACGACGAAACCATGTTGGTGGTATCTTTAGCCTTATGTTTGGTAATGGTATTACTGGCCGATAAGGTGGGCTTCTCTCCTGCCTTGGGTGCATTTATTATGGGTTCCATTTTGGCAGAAACCACACAAGCAGAAAGAATCGAACATTTAACTAAATCAGTAAAAGATTTATTCGCAGCAGTATTTTTTGTTTCGGTTGGTATGCTGATTGACCCTTCAATGCTGGTTAAATACGCTGTACCGATTATCGTTGCTACATTAGTGATTATTTTAGGGAAAATTATATTTACCATTTTAGGTGCGTTATTATCGGGTCAGCCGTTAAAAACTTCGGTACAATCGGGCATGAGTTTGGCGCAGATTGGTGAGTTTTCATTCATCATTGCCTCGTTAGGCTTAACTCTTAAAGTAACAAGCGATTTCCTTTATCCTATTGCGGTAGCGGCAGCAGCGATCACTACATTTACTACGCCATATCTGATTAAACTATCTGAACCTTTTTACCGGTACTTGAACCGTATTTTACCTAAAAAATGGTTAGATGGAATCGAAAGATACAGCTCCAGTACTGAAGGAATTACAACATTAAGCGATTGGAAGGTTTTATTGAGGTCTTATATTTTTAATACCATTATCCACTCCGTAATTATTATTGCAATCATCTTTTTAGCCTACAGGTACGTTCAGCCTTTTATTGTGAGCAATATTGCCAATAGTTTAACTTCTATTATTATCAGCGTAGTAGTTTCTTTCATTTTAATGTCGCCATTTTTATGGGCATTATCTATCCGAAGGATCCAGCGAACAGCCTATTCCCACCTTTGGCTGAACAAAAAATATACCCGGGGCCCGTTAATCGCAATCGAGTTTTTCAGAATTGCCTTAGGCATTTTCTTTGTAGGTTTTTTAATGTATGAGTTTTTTGATACCTGGATTGCCGCTGTAATTGCATTAGTCCTGATTATCTTAGGCATGATCATCTTCTCCAGGAAACTACAGTCTTTTTATGATAAACTGGAAAGACGTTTCATGTTGAATTTAAATGCACGTGAGCATCAAAAACCTGATATTTTACCATGGGATACCCACTTAACTGAACTCACTGTTTCCCCTGAATCGGAAGTAGTTGGAAAAACACTTACCGAATTAATGATCAGAGAAAAATATGGCGTTAACATTGCATTAATAGAGCGTGGAAGGAATAATATTCCAACACCAGGAAGAGATGAGCGGCTTTATCCAAACGACAAACTGCTACTAATTGGTGCTGATGATCAATTGGCTGCTGTTAAAGCACTTTTAGAAGTTGATGCTCCAGAAACAGCTGAAGAAAATAATTTCCCGAATAAAGAAATGACCCTGCAAAAGGTAGTTGTGCATGCCGAATCGCCGGTTTATGGATTAAGTATTAGAAATGCAGGGATCCGCGAAAAAGCACAGGCATTAATTGTTGGCATAGAAAGGGGTACTGATCGGATATTGAATCCTTCCTCAGACTTTGTATTCGATAACGGTGATGTGATTTGGATTGTTGGAAATAATAAGAAAATTAAGGAGGTTATTTAGTTAGTCCGAAGTCCTTAGTCAGCAGTCTTTAGTCGATATAAACTTCTGACCCGGGACTTTTGACTAAGCACTAAAAAAACTATCTTCGTATATACCTAACCTATGAAAGTTGATAGAGAAAAGAGTGAGTTTCTTGATGATATGATTGAGCAATGGCAAAGTGACGGCTTAATTAATAACGAAACCGGCGATAAACTCCGTAAAAGTTATGAAGCCAAAAACTTCGATTGGTTACGCCTGGCACAGTATGCTTTTTGGGTAGCTCTGGCTTGCGGTTTTATTGCACTTGGATCGCTCCTCATTGATAATTCGATCTTGAACTATTTAAAACGGGTTTACAATACACCAAATATTGTAATTGCCATTGTTTCTGGCGGATTGGCCGCATGGCTTTATATCTTAGGTTTTAAGCGAAAAAAGAAACTGGCCCATTTAAAGTTTAGTAATGAAGCTATCGTTTTTTCAGCAATTTTACTTACCGCCAATGCCATTGCCTATTTTGGAAAGGTGCTGGACAATGGATCTGGCAACTTCTCCATCCTGATTTTAGTATCTGTTTTCATTTATGGTGCTTTAGGTTATATTTTCAATTCGCGTTTAATCTGGATTTTTGCTTTGATATCTTTAGGTGCCTGGTTTGGTACGGAAACAGGTTATTTAAGCCGTTGGAATTATTATTTCCTTGGCATGAATTATCCTTTACGTTTCGTGGTTTTTGGCGCTGCATTAACCGCAGCATCGTTTATTATGAAAGCTTTCCCCAAAACACAAAACTTCTTTCAGGTTACTTATATCGCAGGGATGGTTTATTTGTTTGTCTCGCTTTGGGCCTTATCAGTATTTGGCAATTTTGCCAGTTTAGAAGAATGGTATAAGGTTAGGCAGCTAAGCTTATTTTATTGGGCATTAATTTCAGGAGCTGTTTGTGTGGCGAGCACTTTATTTGGTCTAAAATACCATGACGACATTGCCCGCGAATTTGGCATTACTTTTCTCTTTATTAACCTTTACACGCGCTATTTCGAATACTTCTGGGACAGCTGGCATAAAGCTTTATTCTTTTCGGTACTGGCGGCCTCTTTTTGGCTAATCGGCAGAAAAGCAGAAAAAATCTGGAATGTAGAGTTTTTGAAGTAAGGAAGATTATAAGCTCGCATTTAGGCATCGATTTTTAGAGGTTTTTAAAATGGAAATAAACAACCAAAGTCTATATAGTAGGGTTGTTGAACTGCTAGCCCAGTCTCGACAAAAGGTATCGCAAACCATTAATAATATAATGGCTACCACTTACTTCGAAATTGGCAGAATGATTGTTGAAGAGGAACAGGACGGTAAAGAAAGAGCAGAATATGGTAAACGAGTTTTAAAAGAACTCTCAAGAAAACTAGTTGCAGAGTTTGGCAAAGGCTTTTCTGAAACAAATTTGAGGCAAATACGCAATTTTTATTTACTCTATTCAATTCAGCAGACAGTGTCTGCTGAATTCAAAAATGAAGAAATTGCCGATACAGTAGCGCGTAAATCTATAAATCAGCAGCACTGTCTGCGCAATTCAAACTCACTTGGTCGCATTATCTTAAGTTAATGAGAATCGCAGATTTAAATGAGCGTAATTTCTATGAAATAGAAGCAATCAAAAATAATTGGAGCTTACGAGAGCTACAGCGCCAATATGATTCAGCATTATATGCACGTTTATCAATAAGCAAAAACAAGGAAGAAATACGATCACTCGGCCAGAAAGGACAAATAATCGAAAAAAACAAGGATTTAATAAAAGACCCCTACATACTGGAATTCCTAGGACTACCAGAACAAAGTTTTTATTCAGAAAGTGAGTTAGAGCAAAAATTAATCGATAAACTCGAACATTTCTTATTAGAATTAGATAATGGTTTCACCTTTGTAGCCCGTCAAAAAAGAATAACTTTCGAAGAAAAACATTTCAAAATAGATTTAGTTTTCTACAACCGTATTTTAAAGTGTTTTGTACTTATCGATTTAAAAATCGGAGAACTAAAACATCAAGATATAGGCCAGATGCAGATGTACGTGAACTATTTTGATAGAGAAGTAAAACTTGAGGATGAAAACAAAACCATCGGTATTATCCTTTGTCAGGATAAAAGCGAATCTGTAGTAAGATATACGCTTCCGGAAAACAATGAACAAATTTTCGCAAGTAAGTATTTAACGGTTTTACCTAGTGAAAAGGATTTCATTAAAATTATTGAGAATTAATTCAAATGAAAATATACCAGCAAGCTTTAGCACTTAGAGAACGAAGAAGAGGCTTCCATATCATTACTGATGAGGTTGAGGATGCCCTGCCTCAAATTGACGAAATTAACATTGGCATTTGCCAGGTTTTTATCCAGCATACTTCTGCTTCGCTTACCATCAACGAAAATGCAGATCCTACGGTTAGGGTTGATTTTGAAATGTTCTTTAATAAAACCGTAAAAGAAAATGATCCCGATTATGAACATGACTATGAAGGTTCAGATGATATGCCTGCGCATTTAAAGTCAGCACTTTTAGGTAGTTCTGTTACCATTCCAATTAGAAACGGCAGATTGGCACTTGGTACCTGGCAAGGTATTTATCTTTGCGAACATCGCAACCATGGCGGCCAAAGAAGATTAATCGTTACAGCTTGGGGCGAATAAATAATTTTAAGCTTTCTTAACCTCTTTTTTAATTTCGGGATGATTATCCTGAATGGATTTACTCCCCGTTTCTATTTCTATTTCTTTTGTGGTGACCGCATAATGAGAAGGGTAAATCTCAGATCCAAAAGCAACCGCATAAGCCTTGGTAAATTCGGCACCAAAATATAAAATGATAGAAGAGTAATAAGTCCATAAAAGCACAACTACCAATGAACCTGTTGCACCATAAGTACTCCCAACATCGCTTTGCCCTATATAAAGTGAAATGGCAAATTTACCGATCATAAATAGTAAAGCGGTAACTATTGCACCAGCAATTACATCACGCCATTTTATAATTGCATCAGGTAATACCTTAAATATTACGCCAAATATTAATGAGATAACAGCCAAGGTTACGATCTGATTAAGGATGTAAAATACAATAACAGATATTTCGGCAAAGCGGGCCTGCAAGCGATCACTAAAAGCATCGAGTACAGAGGTAACCGCTAACGAAACCAGCAGCACAAAACCCAGGCTAATAATTACCGAAAAGGACAAGAACCGGTTCTGGAGCATTTTTACCCATCCTCTTTTCGGCTTCGGTTTTAAACCCCAAATGGTATTAATAGAATCCTGGATATCGCCAAAAACGGTAGTTGCCCCAATTAATAGGGTTATGATCCCAACAATTAAAGCAATGGTGCTTTTTCCATCCAGATAAGCATTTTTGATTAACTGCTGTAAGGAAACGGCAGATTCTTTACCTAAAAATCCTTCAAGCTGGGCATAAACCTGTCCTTCAGCTATTTCTCTCCCTAAAAATATACCACACAAAGAAATAATAACCACGAGCAGCGGCGCCATAGAAAACACCGTATAATAGGCTAATGAGCCGCTAAGTTTGGTTACTTTATGATCATTAAATCCTGTAAACGATGCTTTTAAAACGCCCCATATTCCTTTTAAAGTGATTTTATTCTTTGTCATAAACAAACTATTTAAGATGAGATACTCTAAACTTAAACCGCTTATTTTTTGATTTGTTTGTTAATTAATTAACGAAGACAGGATGTAAAGAAACCAAATGCACAAAAAAGCTCCGATTTTGGTCGGAGCTTTTTCTTTATCGATTAGATGATTTTGTATTATTTGGCCTTAATCCATGAGGCAATATCGTTAACTAAAGTTTCAGACACACTTACCGCTGCTTGATATTGGGCCATTGTACCCTTTTCAGTTTGAGAACTTAAGAGGTGGTTTAAATCTGGATAAAATTTAAGCACCACATTTTTCTTTTTACTCAAGGCAGCATTCCATAAATCAAAATCTACTTTACCTACCTGAAAGTCATTTCCTCCCTGCAATACATATATTCTAGGTTTCGAAAGGCTTTTTGCCACAGCAACCTGATTGTAGGTATTTAAATCTGTCCAATATTTTGCAGGCAGTCCTAAAATTAAAGAATCAGGCTTTATGGTAGTTCCCAACTGCGAAATTCTACTTTTATCAATTTCTACGTAAGCATCTGCCAGTTGTTTTTTAAAGGCAGCTGTTGTATCGTTAGCCTGATCGAACATATACTTATTCTGATCAACAATAATATCTGTTAGTTTTCTGGCAGGTGTTGCTGCCAAAATAATCCCTGCTAAATCAGGTGTAATGGTAGCCATTTTAGGTGCCAGCATTCCGCCTAAACTATGGCCGAATACATAAACGGCTTTAGGATTAGCGCCAACTATCGTTTTTGCGAGTGCAATAGCTGCAGTTGCATCATCCAGCACTTCTTCTTTTACTGTAAATGCTTTATTAAATTCATTAGGGTAGATTAAGGTTCGTTTCACATAGCGGACAGAAGCAATTCCCTTAGAAGCTAAACCACCAGCCAAATCTTTAAAGGGTTTATTCGCACCAACTGTTTCATCCATATCGGCCGGACCAGAGCCATGTACAAAAACCACTATAGGGAAATTTTTGGCATTTTTTGGTGTGGTGATAATGGCTGCCAATTGTTTTCCTGCCGGCCCAATGTATACCGATTTTTCCTTGTATAAACTGGTATCAACATAAGTTGGTTTTAAATAAGCAGATGCCTTTCGAGACGGCGCGAGGAAGATTCCAACGATTTTCTGTAGTTTATTAAAACCTAAAATAAAGTTCTGATCACCGTTCGCAAATTTACCTTCTACCGTTACTGCAAAAAACTCGCCCTGAGCTTTACTTTGAACGGCATCTAACGATTCTGCCTTTCCATATTTTGTTCCAATATCCCCCCAAAGTTTCTTTAAACTCTCTTCCGTTAATTTCGTTTTTAAAGTATCATCAAAGAAAGCGTGGGCATCTTTAAATTTCTCCTCCTGCAACAGTTTAAAAAAGTCGTTCGCACCGTTAAAGAGCTGGATCACATTTTGAGAAAATGCAGTGGTTGTAAATAATAAAGCGATTATGAATAAAAGGCTCTTTTTCATCCGTATATTTTTGTTTTAATGGTAATGAGATTTCATGATTCATCCTTTTCTGGATCAAAAAAATCATGATGGTATCATGTATTGTGTTTGGTTGTTTACAATACCCAAAGTTAACAATATTTGGTTCTGAAAAGGCGCTAACTAAACTAGCCGTTTAGTTTTAACTAATTTTAACATTTGATGCCAGTTTCTTCCATAAAATGTAGGGGATAAACATAATTACCAAGGCAATAAGTGGCGGCACTAAAAGTGATATGCCATCGCCAACAAATGCCCTGGAGGCAAAGGCACCGATAAAATTAATGGCAAAACCTGCATAGGCCCATTCTTTAATGGCTATAAATTTATTTTGAAGGATGGATGCCGCCCCAAGCAGTTTTGCAATACCAACAATGATAAGCAGATACATTGGATAACCGAGGTGTTTAAGTACTTCTTTACCTGCTTCCTGTTGAGTAATCCCGCCAACGCCATCCATAATCATCATTAATGCAAAAATAATAGTGGCAATCCAATACCACGTTTTTAACTTCTTCATATGTATCTGTTTTTATCGTAATTTATTAACCAATTATTCCCAAAGCGATCTGTTAAATCACCAAAAAGTGCTCCCCAGAATGTTTCCTGTAGTGGATGCGATGCCTTCCCTCCTGCTGAAAGTTTACGGTAAAAAGCCTGGGCCTCTTCTTCCGAATTACAATTCAGCATCATAGAAATCGAATTTCCCTTAATTAATCCGCATTCTTCTACCATATCTGTTGCCATAATCACCAGATCATCTTTAGCCAAAACAGCATGCATAATACTCCGCTTCATAACATTGGGTATTTTATCAACAATAACCGATTCTCCAACGGTTTCGAAGGTCAATTCTCCTCCCAAACAACCCTGATAGAATGTCATTGCTTCGCGGCAGTTGCCGTTAAAAGTGAGATATGAATTAATACTTGCCAAGTGATTTTATTTTTTGATGCCTACCATTAAGCGCACATCTGTTTCGTTAATATACATTTCAAGGCAATAGCCATTTGGATCGATGTCAGATTGATTGAGCAATTTTTCGAAGGTCTTCCCAATCTGGCTAACATCTTTCATAAAATCGGGAACCAGTTCACTAATAAATGTTCCCTTCTTTATGGTAAAGGTTTCAATACCAAGTTTTTCAGCTTCGCCATCTGCGAGTTCTTCAACGGCAGCCTTATAAATAATCTCCCGCTTTTCGTTAGGCCTGCTTATTCCAAAATACCTGCGTTGCTTATTAAGGGGAAACAGCGCATGAAGTTTTTCGTGCGCCGCTAAAACGCCGTTAGGGAAAGATTCGGCCGTAATGCACATCACCTTAATATCCTCATTTAAAATATACTCTTCCATTGTCATTACCGCTTTAAAGATTTAACTGTTAACGATTAACAACACAAACATACGGGCAGAAATTAACAAGCTAAATATGTGGAAACGACAATTGCGGGGGTTGTTTACGACAAATAGGCTCGTTATATTTGGATTATGAAACATGTATCTATCTTAATTCCAGAGACTGCCGTGATTGAAGCCATTGCAGATCCCCGCTATCTATTTACTGCTGTTAACGAATTTTTACAGGCATCGGGCAAACTCCCGCTTTTTAAAGTTGAGCTTATAGGGATGACGAAAGAGGTGAGGTTGAACAACAGCCTTTTTTCTGTGCACGCTGATAAACTGCTGCATGAGGTTGAGCATACCGACCTGATCTTTGTACCGGCCATCAGTGGCAATATTGGTTATGCGATGGAGTCGAATCAAGATCTGTTGCCATGGATTATAAAACATCATGCTAAAGGTGCAGAGGTAGCCTCGCTCTGCATGGGCGCATTTTTACTGGCTGCAACCGGTTTATTAGATGGGCGGAAATGTTCTACGCATTGGCTGTTTGCCAACCAGTTTAGAGAAATGTTCCCTGAAGTGGAGCTGGTAGATGGTAGTATTATTACCGATGCTCAGGGTTTATACTCTAGCGGTGGTGCAAACTCTTACTGGAACTTACTTTTGTACCTGGTTGAAAAACATACAGATAGAGATACCGCCATTTTAGCAGCGAAATACTTTGCTATTGATATTGATCGCGAGAGTCAGCTGGCTTTTATGATGTTCCAGGGGCAAAAGGGGCATGAAGATGCAAAAATTAAAAAAGCGCAGGAATTTATTGATGGCAATTACCAGGATCGGATTACGGTAGATCAACTGGCCGATATGTTGGCATTGGGCAGAAGAAGTTTTGAACGGAGGTTTAAAAGTGCAACCAAAAATACAGTAATCGAGTATATTCAAAGGGTTAAAATTGAGGCTGCCAAGCGAAGTTTCGAATCGAGCAGAAAAAACATAACCGAGGTAATGTTTGATGTAGGCTATACAGACACAAAATCGTTTAGGGATGTTTTCAAAAAAATTACCGGTTTAACACCGATTGAGTACCGGAACAAATACCACAAAGCGGTACCTGTTTTGCAGGTTTAACTCATTTATAGAAAAAAAATTTAAGCCCCGCACAATATATTCTATTTACAGCGTTTATGTATGTGAGAGCGTTAATTTAGATGACGGGGATACTGCCTAAGGGTGGAATCCCCGTTTCTTTTTTGTTTGTCATCCTGAGGGATAATTTATTGTATAAAATCAATACGAATGACAGGAGATTCTTTTCCCAGTAATAGGATGCGAGGAATCGTCATTGCGAGAAGGCTTTTTCAGCCGACGAAGCAATCTTACAACGATCGCTATTAGCCTGCGCTTTAAGATTCCCGCCTACGCGGGAATGACGATCATTGTATTGGAGTCTATCGATAGTAACGTAGTCGAAGGATCTCTTGAACAGATTTCTCCGTTCCGCTTCACTTCAGTCGAAATGACGGTAAAGTAGCTAAATAATCTATCATGCATTTTTAGGCACATTTGTTTCAAATAAAAAAAGGGGCATTGTTAAAAAATGTCCCTTTTTAAATATATGATGGAGTTAAGAATTTTAGCTTTCTTTATCAGTAAAATCCACTGATTTCTTTTCAAAATACTGATCGAAATTTTGCACCTTTTTAGGTTTTAGCATTACATACAGTCCTAATCCGATTAATATTAAAGCTGTACTGATTCTTGACAGGTCGAAATCAAAAATGGTTATCGCTTTAAGGGTAAATAAACCACCTATTATCGTTAAGGCTAACCAGCTGCTGCCCTGGAAGTTTTTGCGGTAACCCATCCACAAACCTATACCTAACATAATGGTGTGCCATTTCAATATCCAGTATGGAATATCTATTCCTGAGTTTCTTAATAAGAACACCGAACCGATTGCTATGATTAAAACACCTAAACCAAATTGTTTATCTGCGTGATTTTTTTTGATTAAATTTTCCATGACTGTTTGTTTTTATAATTCAAATGTATCACGAATACCAATGCTGGGGAATGGCTTTTCCCTCAGTTGTGATGTTTTATCGGTGAGTGAAATAAAACTGTCGGTAAAAAAATTATGAAAGTTTAAGGGAGGGCAGATTCATCGGTGAAATTGTCAGTTTTGCCACAAAGACACCAAGAAAATGGAATTAAACTTAATTTTCTTAACTCCTTAATGTTAAAAATCTGGATCACCATGAAGAAGTTAAGATAATTAAGAGAAATAATTTCAATTCTTAAGATTGTGTCGGTATTCCTCCTAGCAATGACAGAACGAGGGGCACAAATGAACTAATGGCTAATGAACAAATGAACCAACTATCATTCGAAAATGATAATATCCGTTCCTTCGCTCATAATTACTTTTGACGTGATGTTAATGAATAATCCATGAGCCAATAATCCGTTAATCTGGTTCAGGTTAAAAGATAATTTTGCAGGATCATCAATGAGGCCAAAATCGGCGTCGATAATCAGGTTACCATTATCGGTAATAAATGTTTGGTTATCTACAGACCTCAATATGCCCTCTCCACCAAGCTCATTAATCTGATCGGACACATATTGATAGGCCAATGGAATTACTTCGATAGGAACAGTAAAAGCACCCAATTTTTTAACTTTTTTAGAAGCATCGGTGATGATGATGGCATTTTTACTCAGTGAAGCAATTATCTTTTCTCTAAACAGTGCCCCGCCTCCACCTTTAATCAGATCGAGTGATTCTGTAAATTCGTCGGCTCCATCGATACTGATATCAATTTTGCTTAAACGCCCGAGATCAAGAATTTCGATGCCCAGAGATTTAGCGAGTTCTTCTGTCCGGATGGAACTTGCAGCAGCCTTTATGTTAAGCCCTTCTTTTACACGTTTACCTAATTCTTTAATGGCAAATGTCGTGGTAGATCCAGTACCCAGACCTACTACATCATCATCTTTAACAAATTTTACTGCAGCCAGGGCAGCTGCTAGTTTTTCTGCATCTTGTTGCGTTTTATCTATAATAGCCATAAAGTAAAAATAGGTTTAAATGATAAACATCGCAAAAACGAAAAAAAATTTACTGCTAATGCAATAAATCGTTTTTATAGCGTTTATGTATATGAGAGCGTTAATTTAGATGATGGGGATTCTGCAATAGTGGAATCCCCATTTCTTTTGGATGATATTCTATAGAGTGATCACAAACATCGTTAATGCCAATCGCGTTGCGATGCGACAAGGAAAAAATTTCTTAAAAAAACAAAGGTTTTCGTTTACCTATCCTGTACCTGTTCTTTACCCTTTCTTGCTACCAAGTTAACCCCAAGTTAACCCCAGGGTTACCTTTTCTTTACCTTTTGGTTACCTAAAAGGTAAAGCCAGGCGCTGCTTTGGGGCTTTCTTCAGTGAGCCGGGGCCGATGCTCCCCGCCAGCAGGTACCTAGGATAAGTATTATTGGCAGTAGGTTAATAACTTATATTTTATTGGGTAAGGGCAGATCTTGCTACATTCTGTTGGGGCATATCTGTAATGGCATAATTAAAAATGGGCTATGAAACCATCCCAAAAACGAAAAAAAATTTGCTACTGATGCAATAAATCGTTTTTATAGCGTTTATGTATATGAGAGCGTTAATTTAGATGATGGGGATTCTGCAATAGTGGAATCCCCATTTCTTTTTTTAAACTCTAAATATTTTGTCATCCTGAGCGTAGTCGAAGGATCTTTCATTTAATAGGAGGCTGTATCATAAATATAGAATCCCCATTCTGAACTTTTCGAAAGCCATGTTTTAAATGTCTTACAAGCGTTTCGACAGGCTCAACGTGGCAAATTTGATTGAATTACAATTTATGATACAGCCTCGACGAGTTAGCATGTAGATTTCTCCATTCGTTTACAATCAGTCGAAAAGACGGCGCGCAGTGATTGAACTGTTTTTCACAGACCATGGCGGAAAAAATTTTACGCACAATACAATAAATCTTATTTACAGCGTTTATATATCTGAGAGCGTTAATTTAGATGATGGGGATTCTGCAATAGTGGAATCCCCATTTCTTTTATAACAAAAAAACGGCTGGTATTTCTACCAACCGTTACGTAACAATTAAACTATCTTATTTATTTAAGGAATTTATCCAGCCTGCAATTTTTAAAGCTTCTGCTTTGGTTACTTGCGGCATTGGAGGCATTTCTGTTGAGTAACCCGGCCAATTTTGTGGTTGTGGATTGTGGATCAACTGAAATATTTTCTCTGCTGAATACTTACGTTTTGCAATTTCTACGAATGGCGGCCCAATTTGTCTTTTGGTTTGATTGTGGCAGGCCAGACAAGTATTTTTTGTTAATAACCCCTCAACTTCTTTAAAGGTAGGTGCTTTAGTCGTAGCGGTAGGTTTAGTCGGAGTAGCCGCTCCTTTTGCTTCAGGTGCTTTTCCAGTTGTTGCCTTTGGAGCAGCTGTTTTCTTAGCAGGAGCATTTACAGGTGCCGCCGAGTTTTTGGTACTTACTTCACTGGCAGAAAGTTTATTTCCATCAGGAATCTGGTTCAAGGTATAATAAGCTACCGGATGAACTAAAGAATAAAAACCATCTTGAGATCTTAAACCATCTAATGTTAAGGTATGGATATAATACTGACGAAGGTTTTGTACAATAATTCTGGCTTTTAAACCATCTGCCGAAACTTTAACCCCAGAGATTTTTAATTTCTCGGTGTTTACAGGAGGTGAACCATACACAGGGTGATATTTGTAAATAAAGCTTTCTGCATCATATGAAGCTAAATCTTCAGCCGATTTACGATCTACAGGCATGGTAAACTCTACTTCAAAACCATCAGGCATTGCCCTAACGGCTTTCATTTCGAAAGGGGTTTTATTATTGTATACCAGTCTTTCTAAACCCTCGTTGGCATCACCTGCCGATCCCCAACCGCGGTTGGTTTCACCAACAAATAGCGACCCATCAGTACCCCACTCCAACCTCAATACGCCTGAACGGAAACCTTTACGGAAAAGGAAGGCAGCGCCCTGTTCCTCACCTTTCACCGTTTCCATAAAAATTCTCGAAATGATACTCATTCCCTGATCGCCAACCAAAATCTGACCAGCAAACGGGCCGAATGTGTTTGCAGGAATTTTAACAGGTTCTGCAGAAGAGATCCCCAAAATACCATAAGGCAACCAAACTGATGGCAAACGTAATTCAGGGAATACTTTCTTCATTTCGAATAAGGTTTTGAATGTTTCGTTTACCCTATTTTCTGGTTTAATGTATCTTCCTTGTTCGTTTTTGGTTCTACGCTCGTCTATTTGCGAGTAAAAGAAATCTGACTGCAGTTTAACCGGAGAGTTAGGTAAGTTGGTCCATCTTAAACTGGCTGGATGCCCCATAAAATCACCTTTATTTACTTTCCATAAACCACCTGAACCTACCCAGTCGCCCTGATTTTCGGTATAATAAAACTGGCCATCAATAGTACCAATCCCTGCTGGCGAACGGAAACCAGCAGCATAAGGACTCATTTTACCATCTTCGGTAATCTTCATGGCCCAACCGCGCATAGGCACACGGCTTTCTGCTCTCCACCATTCTTCATCGCCAAAGGCCACATTTCCGGTAACCATAAAAGTGCCATCGGGCATTAACTTCGGCCCAAAACTATATTCATGGTAGTGCCCACTTAAAGGCCACGCGTAAATGGTTTCGTACACATCGGCTTTGCCATCCTGGTCCTTATCAACCAGTTTGGTTAATTCACCGCGCTGTGCCACATATAATGCACCATTTTTATAGGCGACGCCCAAAATTTCGTGCAAGCCATAAGCAAACCTGCGCCAGTAAGGCTTGGCACTTGTAGGGTTTTCTACAATGTACACCTCTCCTCTACGGGTAGAAATACCTAAATCGCCATTTGGCAAGGTAATCAGACCACCAACTTCTAAAATAGGGCCTTCGGGTACGCGTACTTTATTTATCTTGAAAAAATCTTCTTCTTTCGGTGTTTCTTGTGCAAAAACTGTAGTAAAGCTAAAACTTAATGCCAGTATTGCTAATCTTTTAAATGTATTTTTCATTGTCATTCCAATTAAAACAAAATGGTATAATTTAACTTAGTTCCAATAGCTACGATAACTTCTTTCTTGCCATCAACTTCTCTGATTACTGGTTTAGCAGAACCTTCAGCAAGTTGGATATAGTAAGACTTATCATCAATCAGGTATAAACCTTTGGCTACTTCTTCAATATCAGAAGCGGTTGCCAACAGAAAATATAGATCTTTTGATGGTTTATCAACAGCAATCTCTCTCGTTAAACCTTGTCCATTTTCCATCACCTTAACGGCATCGGTAACATTTGCGCCATTAATGATGTACTTAAACTCCGGACGGTCTTGTTTATCCATTACATAACCTTTGGTTCTGAAACCAGTACCAGCAGTATCGGCAATCCATTTATCCTGATCGTTCGCTAATTTTGCAATGGCTAAAATTGGCTTTTTAGTAAAACGGGTAACACTGCCCAAAGCACGCGAGGTACCGTTTCCACGGCCATCCCACATTGGTGTAGCATCGATAAAATCGCCATGCCATCCCTGTAATAATGTACCATTATCTAAATCGTAGCTGTAAGCAACTTTTTCTGGTCCGCCAACCGAAATAGCATGTACCGAACGTACTCTTGGTGCAACATCAACAAAACTTCTGATCATGTTGTTACTTGCCGCTTCAATGTAAATTGGATCTGCTCCACCGTTTTGATTTGGCTTTGGAATTTCTGATAGTTCATTAATCTGGATATTTCTGAACGCTACCGAACCGTGATCGCCCTGTAAACGTAAAGGTCCTTTTGCTTTTTCAGCTCCTGCAGCTCCTCTGGTTGCACCAAATAGCTCAACATTTTCGTGAATCAGCACACCGTTTAGCTCGGCACTGATAATTTTAGCATTTTGCGTTTTCTTTCCTGATGCATCAAATTTTGGTGCCTGGAAGATAATTTTAATGTGCTGCCATAAACCTGGTGCTTTACTTGCATTTTGACGCGGAGCAACACCTCCAAACCCTTTTTCGGCTTCAGGTTTGCTATCATCCCAACGTTGGTAAATACCACCATTGCTTGATGAACTTGGGTTTTTAAGCCCCCATGCATCATCAATCTGGATTTCATAATTACCTTGAAGATAAATACCAGAATTTGTCCCTTTTGCAGTTAAATAATCTAATTCTACTGTTACGTCGCCGTATTCGTTTACGGTATATAAATCGGAACCCGCTTTTTTTGCTGTAGATTGATTAATCAATATCCCTTCACCTTTGGTTGTTTTTAAAACGTTTTCGGCGTTTAGGTCGGCCACCACATTTTGGGCGAGCGACCATGAATTTGAAGGGTTTTTAAAGGCTGAAAGATCTTTGAGATCAATACGCTGGCCAAATGCCAACAGGGTTCCGCAAAGCCAGAAAATGGCTGTAAAACCCGTCTTTGAAATGTTCATATACTTGGTTTGTTAGTTCTGGCCCAATTAGGGCTAAAGATTTTTCTTAAAATATGAGACTGTATCATAAAGTGTAAACTTAATCCGTCCTTGGACAGGCTCTCCATAGGAGTCCTTTGGACAGGATGACATTCAATATTATGATACAGTCTCTATTGTTTTCTCTATTTTTCTGTTGATAATGAATAAGGGAAATCAGCTGGATTTGAACCTCTGGTTTTATTCGGCGTTGCTGTCATATTAAAATTTAAAACCGCACCATTTTGCAAACCACTATGGCTGATCCAGTTTTTAGAATATGGTTTACCATTCATCTGTAATGACTGAACATAACGGTTGTTATCGCTATTGGCAGCTGCATTAATCACCACAGTTTTACCATTTTCTAAAGTAACAGTTACTTTTTTAAACAAAGGGGCACCCAAAACATACTGATCAACTGCAGGTGTTACCGGATAGAAGCCCATTGCCGAGAAAACGTACCAGGCAGAAGTTTGCCCGTTATCTTCGTCGCCACAATATCCATCAGGAGTAGGTTTGTACATTCTGTTCATGGTTTCTCTTACCCAATATTGTGTTTTATAGGGCGCACCACCGTAGTTATACAGGTAAATCATGTGCTGGATTGGTTGGTTACCATGTGCGTACTGGCCCATGTTTGCAATCTGCATTTCGCGGATTTCGTGAATTACACCTCCGTAGGCACTCTCATCAAATACCGGAGGCATAGAGAATACAGAATCCAATTTGGTTACAAACTTATTATGGCCACCCATTAATTTGGCTAAGCCATCAACATCCTGAAAAACAGACCAGGTATAATGCCAGCTGTTACCTTCGGTAAATGCACCGCCCCATTTAAATGGACTGAATGGGCTTTGGAAAGTTCCATCCTGATTTTTGCCGCGCATTAAACCCGAAGCCGGATCGAAAAGATTCTTGTAGTTCATTGCTCTTTTCTTATAAATATCGATCTCCGAAGCTGGTTTACCTAAAGCTCTTCCCAATTGATAAATGGTAAAGTCATCGTAAGCATACTCTAATGTTTTAGCGGCATTTTCATTCTTTTTCACATCGAAAGGCACATAACCCAATTCATTGTAATATTTAACACCGTCGCGACCAACGGCTTCCATAGGGCCTTCGTTGTTTGCGCCATGTTTTAAAGCCTGCCATAACGTTTCAATGTCGTAACCACGCATACCTTTAATATAAGCATCAGAAACTACCGAAGCGGAGTTGTTACCCACCATAATGTTTGCATAACCCGGACTGCTCCACTCTGGCAACCAACCGCCTTCTTTGTAATCGTTGATTAAGCCTTGTTGCATTTCCTTGTTGATTGAAGGATAAACCAGGTTTAAGAAAGGATATAATGCCCTAAAAGTGTCCCAGAAACCCGTTCCAGCGAACATGTATCCTGGCAAAACCTGTCCGTTGTAAGGACTCCAGTGTACAATCTGGTTCTGTGCATCAATCTCATATAATTTATTGGGGAAGAACAAGGTACGGTACATTGCTGAATAGAAAGTACGCGTTTGATCAATCGTACCCCCTTCAACCGCAATTTTACTTAACGTTTTGTTCCAGGTTGCCCTACCTTTTGCTTTCGTAGCATCGAAACCATCGCTGGCCAATTCTCTTTTTAGGTTTAAATCGGCCTGCTCAAAACTGATAAATGAAGAGGCCACTTTTGCAATTACCTGCTCACCTTTTTGTGTAGCGAAACCAATAACGGCACCCGCATGATCTACAGTTAATTCTAAATCTTTATCGTTAAGTTTTTTATCATCCCAGGTTTTAGCCAGTTTGAAATCTTTGTTGAAATAGATTACAAAGTAATTTTTGAAATTTTTAGGTAGTGGACCACGGGCATATTTAGTGGTATAACCGATAATTTTTCTTTCTGCCGGTATAATTTTAATGTAAGAACCTTTATTCTGTGCATCTACTACCACATAAGCACTATCCGTTTTCGGGAAGGTAAACCTGAACTGGGCAGCACGTTCTGTTGGGGTAATTTCGGTGGTTACATCAGCATCTGCTAAATAAACGCTATAATAATATGGCTTAGAAATCTCTGCTTTGTGGCTGAACCAACTGGCGCGGTCATCATCTGTGAATTTTAATTTACCAGTAACAGGCATAATAGAAAAAGCGCCGTAATCGTTCATCCAGGGCGAAGGCTGATGTGTTTGTTTAAAGCCGCGGATTTTGTCGGCATCGTAAACATAAGCCCATCCATCGCCGCTTTTACCAGTTTGTGGTGTCCACATGTTCATTCCCCAGGGCAAACCAATTGCCGGATAGGTATTTCCGTTAGATAATGATGGCTTGGATGCCGTTCCCATTAAAGGATTTATCCAATCTACCGGATCTGTAATTTTGCCTATTGTTTGCGCGAAGCTGGTTGACGCCGCAACACTCAATAAAGCGATAAATAATCTTTTCATTTGTTGTGTTTGTGTTTTATATGCTTGTATTTATTTTAAACTTCCGAATTTTTAACGTAATCTGCCCAAAGTGCATCTAAATCTTTACCCGTTAATTTTGTCCAGATATCTTTGGTATAGGTGTGGTCTCTTAAAGATGCATCAACAGTTTTAATAATACCTGTTTTTACACTCTTCTCCATCCAGGCAAAAAAACCTGCGGTAATGCGGTAACTATTTTTATAACTATGTTCTGGTTTTAAAGCAGGGAGCGACCATTTGGCACCTTCATTATCTACGCCAAATTTATAGCGTGCATAATCGGCTATACCTTCTGTTAACCAGCCCGGGCCAACGCTCCGGCCATAATCCTGCACAATGTGCATTACCTCGTGGGTTACCACATCAATATCTTCAGGATGTTTTTCCATCCAGATCGAACTGAAGGTTACTTTACCATCAGCAGTTGCCGCCACACCTTTATAAGCCGTATCTACAAAAAATTTAACTTCTTTTATGGTAGCTGGATTATATTCTTTGGCCAGTTTTGGGTAAACTTCGAAAAAAGTTTTGATTAACCGTTTCTTTAATTGAGGGTCTAATTCCTTAAAATTGCTCTCAAACAATAAGGTATAACCACTTTTCTTTATGATTTCCTGTGCTTTTAAATGGGCTGAAAAGGCCGAAACAAACATTAGGAAAATTGAAAAAGTAAATATTTTTTTCATCTGACTATATTTTTATTGTGATGGATTTTACTTGGTTAGCGCGTTTAGTTCTGCAAAATAAATATAATATGTAAAACGATTTAGTAAATGATCAAAAATTTTACTTTGGTGATGATTATTTTTACAAACACGTACAAGAGAAGTTAAGTTTTTATTTGCACATACCTTGTAAAACTTGGCTTCTTTGTAAATTTTCTTTTAAATGGTCGTCATTTCGAGCGGCGTACAACGGAGTCGAGATGATGACCGTTCTATGCAGATAAATTTTATTTTTTGCTGCTATAAGTAAGGCTTACTTTTTGGGGCGCTTTACTGTAATCTTCCCAAAGCTGGTCGACAGTTTTTCCGGTTAGGGCCACCCAAGACTGTTCATTGTATTGATGTGCCCTTAACTGTTGATCTAAAGTGGCAATTAAGCCAGGTTTAACATTTTGCTCTAACCAGGCAAAAAATCTTGCGGTAATGCGATAACTATTTTTATAGCTCTGTTTTGCATTATACTCAGGCAAACTCCATTTCGAACCCACATTATCAACACCATACTTATAGCGTACATAATCGGCAATGCCTTCTGTTAGCCAAACGGGGCCAGCACTATAGCCATAGCCCTGCACAATATGCATGGTTTCATGTGTTACCACATCAATATCAGTTGGATGAGCTTTCATGTAACCAGCGCTAAACAAAATTCTATTTCCGCTTGCTTCTGCAACCGCTTTGTATGCTGTATCTACCACAAAAAGTACATCGTGTGTAGATTTATCGTTAAATGTTTTAACTAGGGTTGGGTAGATTTCGAAATAAGTAGCAATTAGCTTTTTTCTTACCGTTGGATCTAAATTTGGATCTTTGCTGATAAATGTTAATTCGTAGCCTTTATGTTTTTCTTTGCTATAAGAAACCCAGTTTTTTGAAAGCGCATTAAATAGTTCCTTTTCGATCTTAGATTGCGATTTACCTTTTACCCAACCGCTATTAACCTTAATTTCTCCCGCTTTGGCTTGTATTATTGGTGTCTCTTCTTGTTACCAGATCTAATACTACATTTCTTTTAGTGCGATATCCATCAGCCTGAGCAAATTTTGGGTAAACCTGAAAAAAAGCCGCCTTAAGTTTAGCATCTATAATGGCGTTTGTTGCGCTGTCTTTATCGTTAATGGTAACTTTGTATTCTCTTTCTCTGCTTTGAGCAAAAGCATTGGCACTTATAAAAGATATCGATGCGAAAATTAATAACTTCTTAATCATGTTTTTTTTTGTGTGAGTTTTGAAAAGCAGAAATGATTCTGCAGTTGGCAAAATCATTTCTCTTGGTTTATTGTATTATAATTTAATAAGTGAGGGCTGGAAAATCGGTTTTAGCCTTGGCCAGCATTGGGGCCCAGTCTGCTCCTTTTTCGTCCTTTGGCCCAAAAGCGTTTAATGCAAGAGGTGCCAAATCTGCTTTCGCTGCACCACTCCAAAAGTGGATAAATTCACCAAAATTCATCTTTCTGGTATATTGTTGATAGCTTTTACCTTGTACAATGAGTTGTTGCTTAGGAAATTGTTGAGACAATAAGGTAAAGAAACCGTTTAAAACCTTTGCTTTACCGTAATTGTCATAAATTGGAAGAAACCAATTTTTGAACCATTGTGTTCCTGCCTTAGGATAACTATCTGTAACAGTCATCATTTTATTGTACCAACGTTGTGCATCGGCGGTTCTATTTAAGCCTAAATACACATCGTATTGATAAATCTCCATCCACTTACTATCATGCCAGATATCGAAAGCCGGCGATTCTTTTACACCTTTTGATGCACCTTCTACAATGTGGCCGATTTCGTGGGTAGACAAATCTATATCATTATCAATGCCGGTTGTCCAGGCATCGAGACTGCCGGCACCACAATCAGTTACATTTCTATAATCATGCCCTGCATCCAGATAAGTACCCGGATGGCCTCCGCTATATTTACCTGCATGATAAATTACAAATAAGCGGCTATCATCTCCGAATTTGCCATAAGTTTTTTTGGTATAGTTCCAGGCTTCGGCCATGTATGTTTTTGGCCAGGCAATAGTTGGTTTAACATCGCCATCGTAATAAACCACTACGCTGGTATCATAATAAACCCGGTTAAGCAATTGAACATGCTCAAACCAATGCTCCTTCCATGTTTTTGGTGGTGCATCAGGCGGATCTACACTTTCTACCAAGGGCGGCGCTGGCTTTACGGTTTCTACTGGTGCTTTTTTACTGTTGCAAGCTAACACAGCAAATAGTACAATTGCCGATAACGATAAAATATTTTTCATAGCGCTAGTATTAATTGTTTAAAAAAAGCACCGAGTGAGACACCCGGTGCTATGCATTTTACCAGCCTGTATTTTGTACAATTACAGGAACTTTTTGAATTTCGCCACTAGGTATTGGCCATAAATAGTGTTTCTTTTGGAAAACCCTGTTCTCAGTTACAACTGGTGTAAAAAATCCAGGTGCATTTTGTACAATATTTAAACCCCTGATCTGTGTATCGGTAGTTTCTGCAATTTTCCACTCCCTTGTATAAAAATAACGGTCTAATTCGAAAGCTAACTCAACACGTCGCTCTCTACGGATTGCTGCTCTCATATCTGTTGGTATTGGCAATGCGCCTGCGCCACTTCCATAAGGTGCAATGCCTGCCCTAACGCGAATTTTGTTTAAGTATTCTAAAATATCAGGATCTGATGGATTGGTCTCTTGCAAAGCCTCAATATAATCTAAATAAATCTCCGCCAACCTGATTGTAGTAAAAATAGTTCTACCATTTGTCCAGCCAGCAACTGTCAAGTGCTTTCTAGAGGTGTAACCTGTTTTGCTATAATCGTTATTAGCAATAGCTGCTTTACCAGCGTTACCATTAAACTCAAAACTGGTAATGATATTTGATGAGGTATTAATCCATTTACGGCCACTATAAGTAATATTGGCATAGAAACGTGGCTCGCGGTTAACATACATGTTACTAATCGCCCTGGTAACACCCTGATCGTTTGGATCTGGTGCCTGATAACTAGAGGTTCCATTGGCAGTGTAGGTTGGGTCGCTTTCGATCGGCAAACCATTAGCCGTAAAATAGGCATCTACCAATTGCTGCGAAGGGGACAAAAATGAACCGCCTTTATCTCCTCCTGATGCACCGCTATGGTTAGGTGCTAATGAATATTGATAAAGTGTTACATCGCCTCCTCTACCAAAAATAATCTCGGAGTTCCAACCGTTTAAAAATACATCTCTCGTTGCAATAAAGGCCCTGTTAAATGCGGTATTTGGTAAACCAGTTGGCGTTGCGGCAACAGTATACAACGCATAATTAGCATAATTCGGATTATTTAAAAATGCTTTGGCAGCAGTAGCTAATCTGGTCCATTTTGCAGCACTAGCCGTTTGACTGATCAATTGTTTACCATCCTGATTTTTAAGCCCCGCATAATCAGTATTGCCATTAAACAATGGCCGGGCTGCTGTTAACAGCGCTTTGATTTTATATGCGTCAGCAACAGATGCAGTAATGTGTCCATAATCTTCACTCGCTTGTGGGGTAGCGGGAAGGCGTGCACTTGTAGCATCTAGCTCACTTACAATGTAATCAATACATTCGTCCATAGCGTTACGCGGTTTACTTATTGCTGCTAATGGGGCATCAGATGCGATTGGATCATTTCCCAATAAAACAACCGGACCATATTGCCTAACCAAATGGTAATAATAAATGGCTCTTAGGGCCCTGGCTTCGTTGTAATAACGATTAACAATATCAATGCCCCCAAGATTACAATCTGTACATTTACTAACATTGGCCATAAAAGAACTTGCAGCCTGGATACCACGGTAAAAGTTTTGCCAGTGATAGTTTACTTGTCCGCTTGTTGCATCCCATGCCCCTGTATTCACATTTTCACTAAAATTGGGTAAGGTATAATCTGCTTCATCAGAAGCAGCCGTCCACGGACCAATATTTCCATTTACTGATGGTGCACGATCCTGATTCTGATCTGGTAATGTAGAATAAACATTCGCTAAGGCCTGTTCAACAGTGGCCTTTTTTTCATACATCTGATCAAAGGTCAATCTATCGTCAGGTACTTGATTTAAAAATTTCTTACAGCCATAATTGCCTACTACCAGTAATGCGCCAACTGTATATAATAATATTTTTTTCATTCTTTTTATTTTAAAAATTAGCGGTAAGACCTAAAGAATAATTAGAAGTTAATGGGTATCTGGTACCATTGCTTGTACCCAATTCCGGATCCCAAAGCTTAAACTTACTGATGGTAAACACATTATAGCCCATAGCGTATATCCTTAAACGTTTTACGCCTAGAGATTTAATACCTTCTTTAAGGGTGTAACCTAAATCAGCATTTTTTAATCTTAAGAAACTGATATCTCGTTTCCACCAGGTGCTCGATTGGTAGTTATTATTATTAGTACCACCATATGATAAACGAGGATACACTGCATCCTGACGAGGATTTATTGTTGTCCAACGATCTGCGGCCACAGCTAACATGTTACCCAAACCACCAGAGTTCGCGAAAGATGGGATGTTTAATAAAATGTCTGCATTATCCTGTCCCTGGAAGAATAAACCAAAATCGAAGTTTTTGTAAGTTAACGAGAAACCAAAACCATAAGTGGTACTCGGAATATCCCCTCTACCGATTATGGTTTGGTCAAATGAATCGATTTTACCATCGCCGTTTAAATCTTTATACTTGATATCACCTGGCATTAGCGTACCAAATTGTGTAGGGCTCGCACTGATCTCTGCCTGGCTATCAAATAACTTCTCGGCAATATAACCTACCCGCGTAGCAGCCAATACATTAAGGCCGCGCTGCTCCATCCACGGATAAGGTTTTGGAGCCTGGTCGTTCTCGATTACTTTATCTTTATTGAAAGTAAGGTTAGCTCTTAAATTAAGTGTTAAATCTTTACCTAACTGTGCATCATACTGTAAAGTACCGTCTATACCTTTATTTTCTACAATCCCCAGGTTACCGATCGGTGTATTAGCCAAACCGATATAATTTGGTACAGTACCTCTTGAAATAAATTGGTTTTTTCTTCTTTCTTTAAAGAAATCTACAATTAAAGACAGGTTATTGTTTAACGTTTTTAATTCGAAACCTAAATCCTGTTTACGTGTCTCTGCCCAGGTTACATCTACCCCATAAGCTGTTACACCTAAGCCACCTGTAGTTGTATTGTTACCCGGCGTAATGTTTCCGTTCTGACCAAAAGTATAACTAGGAGAACCACCAACCTTGGTTAAATAATAGAAACGATCACCCTCATTACCTGCATAACCAGAACCACTGCCACCACTACCAACGATACCATCAGAGTAACGGAATTTAACCATCTGGAAAGTGTTTTTAAGTGGCTCGAAGAATTTTTCACTAGAAAGTAACCATCCAATACCTATCGCAGGGAAGAAACCATAACGTTTATCTGGTGCAAAGTTTTCTGAACCATTATAACCCACATTGAATTCGAAGAAATACTTATTATCATAAGCGTAGGTAGCACGAGAGGCAATACCCTGTAACCTATATGGGAGAGAAAGTGTTAAGTTATCTGCAAAAGGGTTGGTATTATCATTTTGGTTGTACAATAATAAACCACTTACCGCATGTTTACCAAATGTACGGTTATAGTTAAAGCCCAGTTCAAAATATATTTTTTTATCACCGGTATTAGTTCTACCATAATTTAAAAAATCTTGTCCTTGTAATACTAAACCATATTTGTAACCAGATGCAGGATTGCCTGCTACATTATAAGGATCGTTAGGATTAATCCTGTATATCGTTTCTCTCTTCACCCTATTAATAAAATTGGTGTTACTGGCATCAAACGAATACATCGTGGTAACCGATAAACCTGGGGTTAGCTCTTTTAAATCCTGGGTTAAACGTAAATTCGAATTCACCTGATTAGTGTATCCTACCCTATATCCATTACGGGTAACATCACCATAAGGGTTACGTTGATCGGCTTGTGGGCTGATGCCTGGCAAACTTCCGTTGGGATAAAGAACCGGGAAAGAAGTTGGGTTAATCTGAAAAGCCTGGCTAAAAATGTCCTGTGCACTGAAGTTACTTGGATAGTTGTTCTGCGACAATATTCCTTTAATACCCAAATCCAATTTGGTAGTACCTGTAATATCCCAGTTTAAGTTTGCACTTACATTGTAACGGCCAAAATTCTGTTTCACAGCAGAGTTTACGGCATCATCAGTTTTGAATAAACCATCTTCACCGTAGTATCCTAGTGATACATAGTATTTTGCATTACTTACCCCCCCGGTTAAATTGGCTGTTGCCGACCTGTTTCTTCCAAAATCATTATAAATGGCATCAAACCAATTTATGTTCGGGTAGAGAACAGGATCGGTACCTGCAGCGGTTTTCTGAACAGCATCTATCGAGTAAGCAGGTGTAAATGCACCAGCTGCACCGCCTCTTAAATAATCTGAATATTTAGCCTCATTAGCCAGGTTCATATAATCTACACCATCAATTAATTGTGGTCTTTTGGTAAAACGGCTCACACCTTCATAATACTCTACGTTAATTTTAGGTGTACCAATTTTACCTTGTTTGGTATTGATTAAGATTACCCCATTTGCTCCACGAATACCATATACCGCAGTTGCAGCCGCATCTTTTAGTACTGTAAAATTTTCTACATCGTATACACTAATATCATTTAAGTTACGATTAGGCACTCCATCAATAATTACAAGCGGTCCTCTATCAGTACCTGTTAGGGAAGATATACCACGGATGAAAATATCTGACCCCGTTGCACCCGGCTCACCATTTCTGGAAACGTTTACTACACCAGGAATACGGCCTGCCAATAACTGACTCATGCTTGAAACTGGTTGTTTTAAGTCAGCTACCTTCACCGAAGATTGTGCACCAACCAAACTTTCTTTCTTTTGTGTACCGAAACCCACAATGGCAACCTCTTGTAAATTTAGCACCAACAGTCTCCTTTAAGGAGATATCCAACACGCTTTGCGTACCAACTGTAATTTCTTTTGTATCATAACCAACATAAGTTATAATCAAAACTGTATTTTGATCAGGAACGGTAATGGTAAAAGCTCCATTTACATCGGCAGCTGCACTCGTTGAGCTGCCTTTCACTTTAATGCCTGCCCCTGGCAACGGTGCACCTGTTTCATCTTTAATGATACCGCGTATTACAATATCGGCCTTAGCTTGATTAACTGAAACCGAGCTGCTTATATTAATCGCTGAAGCATTAGCTGTTGCATAAAAACTGCTGCTTAAAGCTAAAGTAAAAGCGATAGCCTTAAAAGCACAATCTTTAAGCCTGAGCCTGCCGCCCCCAGTTAAATTTGTATTTTTTTTCATCATAAATTTTTTGTTGTTAACAGAAATACTGTTTGGGTCTATTGATCAGTTGAAATAAATTTTATTGCCTACCGGTAAATCCGGCAGAATAAATCTTGGTATGCTTATTTACAGCACAGTTTAACTGCAAATTATTGTTGCTCCTCAGGCACTTCAATTACGCGCCACTCAGATAACTGGAACAAAGACCCGTTATTATTTGCCGTAATACTAAGTCTGTAGTATTTATACAGGACTTTGTTTTTGAAATTGTAGGTTTTAGTCATGTTACGGCCCGAAAATGTTTCACCTGTTCTCGTATCAAGATCTACCCAGTTGCTCCCATCTGTAGAACCGCTTAATTTCCAGTTTTTAGGATCCCTATCAGGAGCATCGCCACCTGATGTTAAAGTATAAGATGCCACTTGTTGTGGTGAAGGAAAGGTTAACTGGAGATAAAGGCTCGACTGATAAGGATTGATCAGGAATTTCGAGTTAATATCGTTATCCACTACCTTTAAAGATCCTTCTCCGGCAGAAGCCCCGCCAGCGTTCTCTACGTTAACAGAAAGTGCGGCTTTTGCCGTTACATCAACTTTGGCTTTCCAGGTAAAAAGATCCACTGCAGGATATTCTTCTTTACCGCATCCAAAAAGTAAAACCAGGGCAATACAGAGTCCGAAAGTGCTCCTAGTCATTTTTAAAAGATTCATAATTGATTAATTTATAGTTTGTTGGTTATTAAAATGGGCAATAGTTAATCGCAGATCAAATGAATGATCAGGAATTTAATTGATTTTTCAAGAATGTTTAATAGTTCTGAAGCCTTCTTCCGATGCCGCGCATATTCTATAATAAAAACCGTATTGAGACATAATCCTGTCTTAATACCAGTTACTTTAATTAAAACATCACGTAGCCTGCGGCGATACCAAAGCTGATTTAGTATTTTGTTTATAAATGATTATTTAGTTTGTTTTGGTTTTTCCGTGAAGATAGATCGGGGATAAATTATCATGTAAATTTTACTTCATTTAGCTCCTCCTTGTATTTCTGTATGAGTAGTTAGTTGCTTGTTAGTTTAACTAAAACGTTTTAGTATTATTTGATAAAAAAAAGCCTTGATGTTCATCAACACTTTACCTGCCTCTCAGCTGATTGTAATCACTAAAACATTGATACTAAAACGTTTTATTAAGCAATAATAAGCATATTATTAATAAATCAAGAATTATTTTATTTTTTTTATCTGATTAATCTCCAAAAATTAGATTAATAGCCCAAACAGATTAAATAACAATAAAATACCTTGTGAAAAGCGGTATTTTTTTTTTAAGAAAAAGAAAAAATGAAGACTTACCGCAGAATTACTTGATGAAAATTGCAATTCTGCGGTATTATTAGAATAAGCTAAAATATTGTAAGATATTCTGGCAACGCATTAGGTTAAGCTCAAATCGCAGCAACTTGCAGCACCAATTAACGCTGCATGTTCTTTAAGTTCAGATATTTTTATGTCCGTATCGATGCCGTTACCTTTTAATGTTGCAATCAACTCAGGTGCAAAAGCACTAAAAGATTGCGCAATATTACCTCCAATGATCACAGTATCGATTTTGTGTTTCTTAATAATAGGAATCAGGAACTGTGCGAGGTTATAACCAAATTCCATAAATACCCGAGTGGCAAAATGATCGGTTTCTACCATTTCAACCAATTCTTTCACGCCCTCTACCGTTTTTCCGCTAAGTTGATTAAAACGTTTTACGAACCAGCGCGTAGATAAGTAATCTTCAGCAATTCCGTCTAAAAATTCTGAATTCCAAAGGTCAGCATCAAAAGCTTTATCATTGAGACAAAGCGACGAACCGAGGCCCGTACCAAGTGTTAAGCCCAATACACTGATATTTCCTTTGGCAGCGCCGGCAAAAACCTCACCTTGTAAAAAACCTGCTGCATCGTTTATAAAGTGAATATGCTCTGCCGGGATATCCAACCTTTCGGAGAGTTCTTCTTTTACATTGATCTGGTAAAGAGATTTAAACTTATCCTGGTCTTTGATTAATGAAATACCCTCACTATAATTAAAAGGACCTGGCATGGCAATTCCAACATTTCGGGCACCGTTTTTAATGTTTTTAAAAGCCTTATTGATGATATCGCACCATGCCGATAAAATCACTTCTTTACTCTCCTGTGAATTCACAGGGCTACGTTTGATAGAATCTTTCACCAAAGTTCTTGTTTCTAAATCCACCAATGCGGCCGTAATATGCGAGCCGCCAATATCTACACCTAATGCAAAAGGCTTTTCCATTCTATATATATCTGTTATCTGTTCTTTAATCTGAGTTAATCGCCAAAAGTAGCAATTCAATTTTTATTTACTGATCGAAAATGGCTTATCTTCTTCTAATAACCCCCTATTTAACGAAGGTTTAACATTCATCTCTAATTTTAACACCCCTCCTTTTAACAAATCGCTGTGATTTATAAAATTTTTGGTATAATTTTTACCATTTAAGCTTGCCGATTTTATATAAACACTGGCAACGTTGTTGGCAGGTGCTTCAATGATGAATTTTTTGCCATTTTCTAAATTAATAGTCGTTTTTTTAAAACATTGGGCTTCCTAAAACGTACTCCCCCGTACCTGGCGTTACGCTGTAAAACCCTAATGCGCTTAATACATACCACGATGACGTTTGCCCCTGGTCTTCGTCTCCGGGATAACCATTTTCTGTGGCATTGTACAGTTTATGCATTACCTCACGGGCATAAAACTGGGCTTTCCACGGTTGATTAGCATAATTATATAAATAAACCATATGCTGTATGGGCTGGTTTCCATGCGCATACTGGCCCATGTTGGCCATTACCATTTCGGTCATTTCATGAATCATCCCTCCATACGAGCCCACATTTACTTTATTGGGCTCGCTAAAAACGGAATCTAATTTTGCGATGAAATTGCTGTTGCCCCCCATCAGATTAATTAAACCCTTGGTATCTTGAAAAACTGACCATTGCCAATGCCATGCATTTCCTTCGGTAAATGGGCCTCCCCACTCCGTTGGATCGAAATTTGGCGACCATTTTCCCTCTGCATTCCTACCCCTCATAAAACGGGTAGAAGGATCATAAACATTTTTATAATTGTAAATGGATTTTTCAAAAAGATCCATGTAATGCTTGTCTCCAATCATTTCTGCCAAATGGTAAGCGCAATAGTCGTCGTAGGCATACTCTAGTGTTTTAGCTGTAGCTTCTCTGTATTTTGGATAAGGCACATAACCCAATTGATTATACTCGGTTACACCATCCCTACCATTTGCCGGGCCCCATGGCCCCTTGTTCATTGCTTCGTGATAATAAGCGTCCAGCGCTTTTTTAGGATCAAACGTTCTGATTCCTTTTGCCCAGGCATCGGTTAACAAAGAAATAGCATGGTTACCAATCATACTTCCAGCTTCGCTGGGAAAAGACCACGATGGCAACCAACCACATTGCTCATAAGCATCGAGCATGGCCTGCATATAACGACCGTTCATTTCTGGTTGCACCAGTGTGTTTAATGGAAATTGCGCACGGAAGGTATCCCAAAAACCCGTATCGGTAAACATATATCCATCGTGCACTTTGCCATCATACGGGCTAAAGTAATATGGTTTTCCGGCTTCATTTATTTCATAAAACTTTCTGGAGAACAGGCTTGCCCTAAAAAAGCAGGAATAAAAAGTCTCCATGTCTGCTTTAGATCCGCCTTCAACCTCAATCTTACCAAGCGATTTATTCCATACCGCAGCAGCATGGGCTTTGGTATCTTCTAAAGTCTTATCATTGCCCAGTTCTCTTTTTAAATTGAGTTCGGCCTGTTGTAAACTGATATAAGATGAAGCAGTTTTCACCTGCACCTTTGCCCCAGATTCGAACTGTACAAATGCACCTTTTCCCAATCCTTCAGCAGAAATAGAATCTTCTTTAATGGTATTACGTTTATTCTCCCAGGTACCATAAGATTTAATCGGTTGATCGAACTGGATTACGAAATAACTTTTCCAACCTCTTTTAAAGCCTTCGCCATTGTTTACCCAGCCCGTTATTTTATTTTCTTTAGGATAGATCTGAACACCGCTTAATCTGTTGTATCCGTCTAAAATTAAAAAACTTCTTTTGCCTTTTGGGTAGCTGAACCTGAGGTGTGCGCCACGCTCTGATGGTGAAATTTCGGTGGTAATATCATTTTCAAATGTTACCTTATAATAGTTTGGTTTAGCAATCTCATCCTGATGACTAAATTTAGTTTCGCGTTTATCTTCATTTACAATCAATTCATCAACCATTGGCATTAAAGAAAATACTGCATAGTCTCTCGTCCACGAACTGCATTGATGCGCTTGCTGAAAGCCTCTGATTTTATCTTTAAAGTACTGATATTTCCAACCATCGCCATTTCTACCGGTTTGCGGGGTCCAGGTATGCATGCCAAATGGTAATGCCGTTGTTGGATAGGTATTCCCCCTGGTGAGTTCGTGCTTAGAATTTGTGCCCTGAAGTGTGTTAACGTAGTGAACCCAATCTTTCTGCTGTGCCATTAAACCTTTGGCAGCAAGGCAGCATAAAATGGATGCGATTAATTTAAATTTCATTTGTTTGTGTGTTTATTCTTTCCAGCTGATATAACCAAAACCAGGCTGTGTATTAAAAAAAACTAACATTTGTAAGCGCAGTTATAGGCTCGCAAACGCTGATTATATGATTATTTAATATTCCATTTATCGGCTAACATTTTGATGAAATAACCACCAACAACACTTCTTGCCTGAAAGCCTGTCATTTTCCCATTGGTGGTTTCATGCCAGTCGCTCAATGGCACCTTACTCTCCGTTTCGGTTGCAAAACGGTATATCGGACTTACAAATTTTTGAAAATCGGCTTCGTTATCGGCCAAGGTAGCTGTCCACATAATCCAGTCAGACTTGGTGTAAGTTCTACGGCTATCTAATGGTAATCCGAAATCTTTTTGTTTGGTTAAATAAAAGTTAATCTCCTTTTTGTACACTTCTTTAGGAAAAAGATCAAGTTTTAAAAGTTTGTCCCAAACAAGGTTGTATTTCTGGCTCCAGGTATTTTTATCATTAAAGGTTAAAGCGTAATGATCGCCATCATCAGCAAGTTTCATCCAGTTTTGGGCCATTTGTAATGCAGCTGTTCTATATTTTGTAGCAACATCGGCCTTGTCTAATAATTGCGCCATTTGTGCATAAGCGCCTAGAGCTACAATGGCTTTTACCGATAAATTCGAATTTCTGGCCAAATGCCCCGCAAAATCATCGGTACATAGTTGGTTGGCAGGATCGAAACCTTCTTTTAGCAGATAGTTTGCCCATACAGACATTACCTCCCAATGTTTCGCTGCATACTTTGCATTTCCTTCTGCTTTGGTAATGGCAGCGGTTAAGATGATCATATTTCCAGCTTCTTCTACCGGCATATCTTCACCATAAGTTTGGCCATTGGCTAAAGGGTACGTACCTAAATCGTGTGCAGCAAATGGTTTCTTCCATTTTCCGCTTTCTGAATAATAGAAAATACCATTGAGCATTCCTTTTAACAATTCTGGATTATACACCAAAAATTGTGGCGCTGATGGATAAGTTACATCTACTGTATTGATTGATCCGTTACTGAAATTTTCTTTCGATAGGAACAGGATATCGCCATTTGGTGCATATACAATCTTGTGTGCTGCAATAGCTTGTCTATAAGCCATTTTACACATATCTGCATATTCTTTTCCACCTGCTTTTTCGGCATCAGTGTATAGTTTGGCATCAAAAATAGCACACTTGGTTTTTAACGAAGGGTATTGGGTATTCGCCTCGGCCAGTTGATCTTCGAATTGCTGTGAACCTGCTTGTCGCCAAACGGGCTGCAGCTTTTCGCCAAAATATTCAACCGATTTTAGGTCATCGTAGCCTAACATCATATATTTATCTACAGGGGTTGAAGAAACCGAACCGAAAGGAATAATACTGCTTAGGTTTAGGTTTTTCGAATTTAAAACCTGTGTTTGTGTTGGATATTTGGAATCGACGAAACTTTTTAAGCTTTCGTTCTGTGTAGCTATAAACTGAGTGGCATTAAACCTGGCGGGAACGGCCACATATAAATAGCCCCAATCGATACGCAAATCATCTCCCCGTTTCTTCAACACAGGCTGTTCTACGGTTCCTGTTTTTAGGATGGAGAGATTGTTTTTCGAACGCTTCCATGCCGATACACTTTGGTTTGGCGTATTTACCGCCAGATTTGATGATGCGCCAAAGAAAATATCAACACGATGCGGCTTGGCATCAGTAGATTTTACGGTATAATTGATATAACTGATTGGCCTGGCGGTTAATTTAATATCGTTAAGCAATAACGGGGAGGTAAAAGCTACCTGAAGTTCTACATGACCACAGCTAAAAGTATATTTGGTAGTGGTTGCCGCTATGGACAGGTTGGTTTGAGTGGCGGGCGCAATTTTTATATTGTCTGCAGCTTCTTCTACAATCCCGGCATCTAAATGCCTGCCACCGGCTGTATTTTTACAATGTATGGCCAATACATTTTTTCCTGCTTTTAAGATACCGTCTTCAATTGGCACATAAATATAATCAGAAACCCATCCATTTTTTTTGTAAATTATTCTACCGTTTAAATAAACAACTACATTATCATCGTGACTGAGTTTTAGGTATTTTTTTGTAGCCGATACATTGTCAACATCGAAGGTCCTTCTAAAATAAAGATCATCGCTATTCCATTTTGTTTTGGCAGAATGATCATCTCCAAAAGGAGCTTCGGCTTTTTTCCAGCCATTATCGTTATAACTGTTATTTTCCCAACCTGCTTCATGTTTATCGAAGCTGTAACTAGCCTGATATTTTAATGCATCAGCAGCTGGGAGTATTTCTTTAAAGATTTTGCTTTCTTCGCCCAGAAACCGATAAAACTTACCATCTACTTTAATAACACCCAGCAAAGATTGCGCTTTCCCTGTCCAATGTTTAGTTACCGATTGGTTAAGTCCATCTCCGAAAGACCAAATACTAAAATATGCATCATGTGTTATTAACGGGTAAGCAGGTGCCTTATCTTGTGCTTTTGTAATTAAATTAAAAAAAAGACAAAGTGCTACTAAGGAAAATTTTCTCATAATTAATATTTGGTTTAATTGCAGCTAATAAAACGTTTTACTAATTTATTTACTAAATATCTCGTGCCAGGCAGTTACATAAATTACGAATGATAATGCTGGTTTAAATTGAGTTTTATGGTTGTAAAAGATTGAATAAAGTAAAACGTTTTACTAACATCAATATTAGAGAAATAAAAATCATATTAAAATAGCTTAACGTAACTTTTAAGTTACCTACTTTAATCCCTGATAATTAATTTGGCTGGAATGATAATTTCTTGGTTCTCCGGTTTGGTTTTGGTGGACAGCTGTTTAAGAATTAGCTTAATTACATTTTCTGCAATTTCTTCGAGTGGTTGCTGAACTGTTGAAATACCAGGCGTATGCAGTTCGAAAGCTTCATGATCATCGTATGCAATAACAGCAAAGTCATCGCCTATTTTCTTATTGATCTTTTTCAAAACTTTTAAGCCACTAATTGCCAAATAATTGGTTGCAAATAATACTGCATCAATTTTTTTATTTTCTAAGAGTTCTTGAATCTGGACAATGGTTTCGCGCTCTTCCTGATTAAAATGAATCTTTAAAACCAGGTTGTCATCATACTTGATTCCATTATCTTCTAGTGCTTTTTTATAACCATCATAACGTTCTATTATCTGCTCTACATTGATATCAGTAGTAACCAGGGCGATGTTTTTTTTACCTTGATCTATAAAATACTGTATTGATTGGTGTGAAGCGTTAAAATGATCGGCTCCGACGTAACTGGTATTAATTTCAGGCAAATTTCTATCGAACAGAATTACCGGGTTTCCATCATCAATAAGCATCTGAATATCTTCTTCTATTCCTTTTATCGGCGAGATGATATAGGCATCAACTTTTCGCGATTTGAACATGTTGATCAGTTCCTTCGCTTTGTCGATACTGTTTTCTGTACTGGAATAAATAATTTTATATCCTCTTTTATAGGCTTTATCCTCGATTAACCTTGCAATCCGGGAGAAGAATGAATTGGAAATATCTTCGATAATCAGGCCGATGATATTGGAATTACCGGTTCTTAAACTTCTTGCGATCTGGTTGGGTTTATAACCACTTTCTTCGATAATTCTTTCTACTTTCTCTATTACTGCTTCGCTTATCGATTTCTCTTTGGCTTTACCGTTAATAATGAATGAAACTGTGGTAATGGATACATTTGCTTTTACGGCTATATCTTTGATAGAAAGCGATTTCATTTGGTTGGATTTCTTTTGAGTTAATCAATTCAAAGCTAAATAAAAATTGCAGCTTTTAATTTTTTGCATATTATTAAAACGCAATTTAACATTTTTTATGTTAATCGTTTTAGAAACGCTTGTTAAAGGGCGGCACAGCATAGTACAAAAGCTTAAAACAACAAAAGGCGCTATTTAAAGCGCCTTTGTATCAAAATTAATATCCTGGGTTTTGGGTTAGCTTAGGATTAAGGTCCCGTTGCCGCTGAGGAATCGGGTATAATGCTTTAGTTGCTGATGAGGCTGTATGATCCCACCAGGTTTCAGTTGTAAATTTACCGAAACGGATTAAATCATCTCTCCTGAAACCTTCGAAAATAAATTCTCTGCCCCGTTCTGCCAAAAGTTCATTTAAAGTTAAAGTAGCAGGTGTATAAGCTTTGGCATCGCGTATTGCTGGTGCATAAGCCCGTTTTTTAGTGGTATTAATTAAGGCTACCGCTTCTGCAGAAGCTGCACCACCGCTTTTACGCATTAATGCTTCTGCTTTGGCAAAGTAAATCCATGTTAAACGGTAAACATTCCAGTCAGTATTGTTATAATTTGGATCAGGCTGAACAGCAGTTGTATCTTTGCCTTTGATCACAAAACCTGGGACTGAATTACCCAGTTTATATTTATTGAAACGAACGCCGCTGTTTTCTTCTCCTTCACTCATGTTGGAAACAGTAGAGCCTGATTTGTTTTTCCGGATATTATCTACAAAAACCAATGGCAAACCCTGATATTCTACGGTACCCAATACTGCTTTTGTTTTAAGGTTGGTATCAGCAAATTTATACTGCGGACCAATCAACAACCATTCTGTCTTACGTCGGTCATCAGCCTCATAAGTGTCATAAACTCCAGGAACCAGTACAATACCATCATTACCATTTCTACCGCCTCCATAAATATCTTTTTGAGCAAAATGATAAAATTCGCCTGTCCAGGATGGTTCGAATTTAGCCCTTGTATAATCGTAAGCAATTGAAAATATGACCTCTTTAGATAAATCGTTTGTATTTTTAAACTGGTCGGTTATGGTAGTGTCCAATTGCATGGTTCCGTTTTGCCCACCTGCCTCGTTGTTGATCAATTTATCAGCAGCGGCAATACAATCATCCCAGCGTGCTGTACCTGACCATACTTCGGCATTTAAATAAAGTTCTACAAGCATGGCGTAACCGCTTGCCTGGCTCATTCTGCCCAACATTGCCCTTGATAATTTCGGCACATTATTAATATTGTCTTTAATTTCTTTTTCCACAAAATCAAATACTTGTTTTCTGCTTGAGGTACTTGGATAAACCGGATTTGCAGGATCTGCAGGTTCCGTTACAATAGGCACGCCACCAAATAAATCCATCAGTTTCAGGTAATGAAAAGCACGTAATAATTTCAATTCCGAAATAAATTCATCTTTTTCCTTTTGGGTAATGCCCATTGTAGAAATATCGCGTGTACTAATATTTGCTATAGGATCGTTGCAATATCCAATACCGCCATAAATCAGTGACCATGCATTATTTAATCCTGCTTCATCTACTGTCCAGCTATGATAATGCAACCGCTTCCATTTTCCACTATCTTCACCATGTGGCCCCTTTGTTGGCCAGGCAAGCTGATCTGCAGATAATTCTGCCGGTCTCCACCAACCATCTTGTCCTGATGGCGTTACCCAGGCATTTGCGTGTGTGTAAGGACGTAAAACAGCCGATAATACTTCGTTTTTATTAGTGTAAAATTTATCAGAAGGAATCTGATCGTATGCATTCTCATCCAACTTGGTACAGGCACTTACTATACCAACCAATAAAATTAATGCTGTATGTAATATTGTTTTATTTTTCATTATTATATAATTAAAAGCCCACATTAACACCAAATAAGAATGATCTGGTGCTTGGGTAAGCACCACGATTATCAATTCCAGGACCTAAACCTGTATCCTGAACAAAGTCAGGGTCATTACCTGAATATCCGGTTATTGTAGCTAAATTCTGCCCAGTTGCATACACACGTATGTTACGAACCATTTTGGTTTTAAGTTTGAAATTATAACCGATGGTTACCTCATCGATTTTAACATTGGTTCCATTTTCCAAATAGTAGTCAGAATACATATAGGTATCGTTAATCTGACTATACTTTCCGAATGCTTCTTTTAAATAATTAATCCCTGAGATAGATGGGTTACCATAAGAAAGCGCTGTGGTATTTAAGATCTGATAATCAAATTTACCGCGCAAGAATATCCTGAAATCGAAATTCTTGTAGGTAAAGTTTGCGGTGTACGAGGCATAATATTTTGGAATGGCATTTCCTATTGGAGCAAGGTCTGTTAAGTTTTTATCTTTCGAATAATTGATCTTGTCATTACGTACGGCCTGCCCATTGCGGTTATAGAACAACCATTTACCATCTGCATCAAAACCTGCAAAACGTTTACCATAGAAAATACCAACATCTTCACCTTCGTAAGTGGTAATGGCATCACCAAGATCTCCGGCTCCACCAATGCCACCAAAAGTTTTATATTTAACGGTATAAATATCGTTAGAGTACGAATCTAGCGTATTTTTGATGGTGCTTCCTGTAAAGTCCATACTAAAAGTAAAGTCTTTGGTTTTGATTGCCTGGTATGATAAAGCAAGTTCTATACCTTTTGATGAAATCTGTCCTACATTGGCAAAAATGCTCGATTGCACATAAGGTGGCTGAGGTGTAGTGTAGGTATCCAATAAATCTTTGGTTGTACGTTTAAATACATCTAAAGCACCAGTTAGCTTGTTATTGAATAAAGTAAAGTCAGCTCCAATATTTAACTCGCGTTTGCTCTCCCACTTAAGAAACGGATTTGCATTTCGGCTAGGGCCATACGTTTCGCGATAAGCACCATCAGGATATAAATATTTCCCTCCAGTACTTAAAGTTACCCTTGAAGCATTGTTTTGGAAACCTGAGTTACCCGTTACCCCATAACCGGCTCTTAACTTTAAATTGTTAACCCATTTTACATTTTCCATAAACTTCTCCTGGGTTACATTCCACCCCAATGATACTGCCGGAAAATTTCCCCACTTGTTGTTTTCGCCGAACCTCGATGATCCTTCTCTTCTTAAAATGAACTGAGCAAGGTATTTTCCATCAAATGCATAATTAATACGGCCAAAGAAAGCGATTAGGGTATTATCGTTTTTAAAACTTCCCATTGCTGCTTTACCATCGGCAAGTGCCTGGCCGGCATTTAAATTATCCTCGTGGAATTGATCGTTTAAGAAACCACGATTACTCGCTTTTGCCCCTTCTTCGATATAATATCGATAACTGTAACCTGCCAATGCAGTAAATGAATGTTTATCTGCTATGGTTTTGGTATATTGTAAGGTTGGCTCCAATGCAAAACTTTGAGATAGAAAATTATTTTTAAAAGCATAACCTCCATTTGGATAATCACTGTTCTCTACAGAATTTTCACTTGCTATATTTGCATAACCACCATCTATATAGCTGTCTCGTTGCACTGAACCAAAAATAGTTCCCTTTAAACCTGTCAAAATATCTAAATCAGCTTTAATGTCTGCTGAACTCGTTTGCTGTTTACGGTAACTTGTTTCTTGAAACAAACGGGCAAATTGATTAGTACTCTGATTATCGTAATAAAAAGAACCATCAGGATTATAAATAAGCTTGGTTGGGTTTTTTGTTGCTTCCTCTTCCCAACCGCTTCCTGTTAATTCATTATCAAAAAAATCAATCTTCGTTCCATTGGCAAGTAAGTTGGCATTGTTAAAATTAGTGGCGAGGTTCATCTGGACATTTAATTTATCATTTAATCCTTTTTGATTCACATTTAGCCTTAAAGTGTACTCTTTACGGCCATTTTCTAAAGCAATACCTTGTAAATCCCTATAGTTAATACTTGCACGATAACTTGTTTTATCAGATCCTCCAGATAATGAAAGGTTATGATTTTGTGAAAGGTTATCGTGATTAACTAAGCGATCGTACAGATCTTCGCTACCACCATAATCAATTGCATTAATTTCTTTCGAAGCAATTTTTTGCCTAAACTCATCCGCTGTTAAAAAATCTAAGCGGTTTTGGATAAACTCCTTCCTTACGTATGATGAGTAATTAAAAGTCGGAGCACCTGGTTTTCCTTTTTTGGTGGTAATTAAAATTACTCCGGCATTGGCACTGGTACCGTAAATTGCTGCTCCAGAACCATCTTTTAAAACATCTATAGATAAGATATCATCTTGCTGTAAAAGATCGGGATTACCGCCTGGAATACCATCGATAACGAAAAGCGGACTTGCACTTCCGGTTACAGAAACAACACCCCTTAGTTGCACACTTGGACCAGCGTTCGGATTTGAACTCCCTCTGGTAATATTCAATCCTGCAACTTTACCCTGAACCAGATCCAACGCGTTCCGGGCGCCACTTTGCCTAAATTGCGAAGTATCTACGTGGGCAACGGATGAAGTAACTTCTTTTGTTTTTAATGTACCATAACCAACCACCACTACTTCATCTAATTTTTGAGATTGCGACGGAACCAAATTGATGGTTAATGGCGTTGCTCCATTACCAGCGGGAACGGATTTAGTTTGGTAACCGATATAGCTAAATACCAGCACATCGGTAGGGGCAGTAACATTGATACTAAATTTACCATTCTCCTGCGTTACCGTACCACCTGTTTTACCCTGAATTTTAATCCCAACACCAGGTAAACCTATTTTCTGTTCGTCTACAACGGTACCCGTAATTGTTTTTTGGGCTGCTGATGCTGCAGGAGCAGTGCTCGCCGGTGTAGCCGGCGCTGTTGTAGTTGGGGCCGGTGAAGGGGCAGTTACCGGGCGCGAGCCACCAAGCGGGTTTGGTGGTGCTTTTACCGAATCAGCAGGTTTGCCCACCGGAACTTTTTTTGTTGTGTCTTGTTTTTTAGTTGTATCCTGCTGAAAATAGTAGCGATTAAAATTCTTCTTTTCGCTCGTAATTTTCGCAAACAACTGGGGGCTTGAAAGTAGGACAAGGCATAGGAATCCTGTCGTCCTGAGTAAAATGTTTTTCATTGGCACTCACTAGTTTAGTTTATAATTAGTTACGCAATGCGGCCAAATTTTCACCAAATTAATAAGAGCTATGAGATTAATTAGTTATAGTTATGATTTCCGCAAAACGATTTAGTAACGCCTTAAACGCGGTTTTGTTTTAAAAAAAATGAAAAAACCTTAAAATGTTACGTTTGCGGAAATAAAAATTTATTGTAGGTATGAAGAAATTAATCTGGCCGTTTTTGCCGAAGCACCGGGTTTCCCCATGAGTAAAAGTAGTTCATCATAATGCTTTAACATCTCATTCCTGCCATCGTCTGTTAAGATAATTTCGAGTTCTTCGTTCACCTTTTGGGTGTTACAATCTTCCTGGATAAGTTCGGTTACAATCTTCTTATTTACGATAAGATTTACCAATGAAATAAACTTAATTTTTACCAACATCCGTGCAATGGCAATTGAAATCGTGCCACCTTTATAAACCACCACCTGTGGCACTTTAAACAAAGCTGTTTCTAGCGTAGCTGTTCCTGAAGCTACAACTGCAGCATGGGCATGGTGCAATAAATTATAGGTACTGTTAAAAAGAAGATAAACTTTTTTATCTCCCGTAAACTGGCGATAATAGCTTTCGGTAAAAGTTGGTGCAGCTGCAATGGCGAAAATATAATCGGGATGGTTTTCGGTAATGCTCAGCATCACCGGGAGTAAACGTTCTATTTCCTGCTTGCGGCTACCCGGTAATAAGGCAATAATTTTTTCAGCACCTATCTGATTGTTTGCACGGAAATTTGAATCAGGCGTAAACTGCGCAATTTCGTCTAATAAGGGATTGCCTACATAATCTACCTGCATGCCCCATTCCTTGTAGAAATCTACTTCGAAAGGCAAGATACAGAACATGTGATCGACAACTTTTTTGATTTTCAGCACCCGTTTTTGGTTCCATGCCCAAACTTTAGGCGAAATATAATAACATACTTTAATCCCATTGGCTTTTGCAAACTCCGCAATTTTTAAGTTAAACCCAGGAAAATCGATCAGGATCAACACGTCGGGCTTCCATTGTAAAATATCGTTCTTGCAGGCTTTAAGGTTTTTGAAAATGGTCCTTAAATTTAGAATTACCTCGGTAAAGCCCATAAAAGCCATATCGGCATAGTGTTTAACCAACTCGCCACCTTCGGCCTGCATTTTATCCCCCCCAAAATACCTGAATACAGCTTCGCCGTCCTCAGCTTTTAAGGCTTTCATTAAGTTGGCGCTATGTAAATCGCCTGAGGCTTCTCCCGCAACGAGGTAGTACTTCATGTTATAATTTTTATAGAAAAAAGGTCATTGTATGTAAGAAAAAAGTACCCGTCATTCCCGCGTAGGTGGGAATCTTAAAGCCTACAGCAATAGGATTATTCATAAGTTTTCTTTTGTTCAGAGGCATTCATGAGCACTCCGTGGTTCCCAATCAAGTTCGGAATGACGAACCGACTTGATCAGTCATTGTTACTCTTGTATTTCTCTTAAAAAACTTTGTATGCAAAAAACACAAAAGCGCACAAAAACGTTGCCGCTAATATGCCTCTTCCAATATTTTCTTTGTTGTATTTAAAAAAGTATTGCATGGTATAAGCATTTATGGCAATACCACCAATATATAACAAATCTGCTTTGGCGAGTGAAGCCACATGGGTAATGATATACCAGGCAATGGAACAAAATATTGCAGGCACAAGCAAACCAATGCCCAAACCTATCCACACAGAATTATTTAATCTTTTCAGTTGATCAATCATAATGGCAAGCGCTTAACCTAAATTAATGCCATCGGGTGCAGAAACTTTGGTCCCGGCACTTGTAGATTTTGTAGCATTGTTGCCAATAAAATCCCAACTGTTTATGGCTTGTATCGCGTGATGTGCCGTTAAATCAAATTGGACCGGAACAATAGAAATGTAATTGTTTTCCAATGCCCAAACATCTGTATCTTCTCCTTTGTCGAAATTTTCGAAAACACCCGTTAACCAATAGTATGGCCGTTGGTAAGGATCAGTTCTTTCATCAAATTCTTCCATCCACTTTGCATTGGCCTGACGGCAAACCTTAACGCCTTTTAGGTGATCACCTTTCGGGAAATTCACGTTTAACAAGGTTCCTTCTGGTAAGCCATTTGCTAAAACCTGCTCACAGATGTTTTTAATGTATTTTTTGGTATGACTAAAATCGGCATCGGCTGCAAAATCATCTAAAGAGAAACCAATAGATGGAATTTTTTCTATTGCACCTTCTACGGCAGCAGACATGGTACCTGAATAAAGTACATTAATCGAATTATTTAGTCCATGGTTAATTCCTGAAACGCATAAATCAGGTTTTTTACCCTTAAAAATCTTATTTACAGCAATTTTAACACAATCAACCGGGGTTCCACTGCATTTATACATTTCTACACCTGCATAAAGATCTACCTTATCAAAACGGATCGGTTTGCCTATGGTAATGGCATGCCCCATTCCGCTTTGCGGACTATCTGGTGCAACCACCACTACATTGCCCAGCTCCTGCATTACTTCCATTAAATTCTTTATGCCCGTAGCTGTAATCCCGTCGTCATTTACAACTAAAATATTTGGTTTTGTGCCCTGCTTTGTCATGCCGGTAAAAATACAGATTATAAATTCAAGGCACAATAAGCCATGATTTATATGCTAAAATCATTTATTCCTAGATTTTTAGTTTTGAAATCAAAATTATTTCATTCCCTGCCAGAAAGCATATATATTTGGATAAATAACTTATTAAAAATGAAGGCTGTATCTGAGATCACGCTTAAACCAACAGGTACGCACTCATTATCATAACCAAAACCAATTCAATGAAATTCAAACTATTTACTTTGGCTTGTTTTCTAATTACAGGTGCTGCAGTGAAGGCGCAAACAACCTACCAATGGAAAACAGGAACATCCGGTGGCTTTAGCTATAGGTATGTAACCAACGATCCGACCAAAACACGTTTTTATACGCTAAAAAACGGCTTGACAGTAATTTTATCTCAGAACAATAAAGAGCCAAATATTACTTATAAAATGGCCGTAAGAGCGGGCAGCAATACCGATCCGCGTACCAATACTGGTCTGGCGCATTATTTAGAGCATCTTTTATTTAAAGGAACGGATAAATTCGGAACCTTAAATTATGCCAAAGAAAAACCACTTTTAGATAAGATCGAAGCACTTTACGAAACATACAACAAAACTACCGATCCGGCTAAACGTAAAGAGATTTATAAGGAAATTGATAAAACTTCGGGCGAAGCTTCTAATTATTCTATCGCAAACGAATACGATAAAATGATGAAATCGATCGGGAGCAACTCTACCAATGCCCATACCGCCGTAGAAGAAACCGTGTACGAAGAGGATCTTCCATCAAATGCCATTGATAAATTTTTGGCCGTACAGGCAGAACGTTTCCGCGCCCCTGTTTTCCGCATCTTCCATACAGAATTAGAAGCTGTTTACGAAGAAAAAAACATCGGTATGGATAACGATGGCCGTAAAATGTACGAGAAAATGCTGTATGCGCTGTTCCCAACACATAACTACGGACAACAAACTACCATTGGTACCATCGAGCATTTAAAAAATCCATCCTTAGTCGAAATCAGAAAATACTATAACAAATATTATGTGCCAAATAACATGGCGCTGATTATGAGCGGTGATATCAATTATGACGACCTGATCAAAAAAATCGACAAAGATTTTGCCTACATGGTTCCAAAACCATTCTCACTCTATAACCCTGCACCAGAAAAACCATTAACACAGGTTCAAACGGTTGATATTTATGGCCCAAGTGCCGAAAATTTATATGTTGCTTACAGGGGTTTTGCCCAAAATACGCACCAAAGTTTACTGTTAGATTTAATCGGCAGCATTTTAGCAAACGGTAAAGCAGGTTTAATGGATATCAACATCAATAAACAGCAAAAAATGTTGCGGGCAGGCGCCGGTTATAATTCGATGAAAGATTATGGAATCTTCATTTTATCTGGCTCACCTAAAGCCGGACAAAGTTTAGAAGAAGCGCAAAAATTATTGTTAGAGCAGGTAGAACTGCTTAAAAAAGGCGAATTCGACGAAAGTTTGATTAAAGCAACCGTTGCTAACATCAAATTGGCGGAGCTACAGAGCTTCGATAATAACGATGTGCGTGCAGATTTCGCAATGAACGCCTTTATCCAAAACCGTGGTACCGAGTGGGATAAAACCCTGGCATCAACCGATGCAATGGCCAAAGTAACCAAAAAGGAAATTGTAGATTTTGCCAATAAATTTTTCATCAACAACTTTGTTTCCATCTTAAAACACAAAGGCGAAGATAAAAGTATCGTTAAAGTAGAAAAACCAGCCATTACCGCGGTAAAAACCAATGTTAACGAGGTTTCTCCATTTACAAAAAACATTATAGCTGCACCGGTAAAACCCATCGCCCCTAAGTTTTTAGATTATACCAAAGATCTTAATTTCGGTAAAGCAGGCATTGCTGATGTAATTGCGGTTCAAAACACCGAAAACGGAATTTTCCGTTTAGGCTACCGTTTTGATATCGGCTCGTACAACTATAAATTGTTGCCTTATGCCGCTCAATATTTAGCGTTCTTAAGTACCGATAAATATTCGGCAGAGGATATCAGTAAAGCATTTTACAACATTGCCTGTAGCTATAGCATAAACGTAGGTACCGATGTAACTACAGTATCCATCAGTGGTTTACAAGAAAACTTTGATAAAGCTGTTGCCCTGGTAGAAGATGTACTGGCTAATTGCAAACCAAACGAAAAAGCCTTAGAAGATTTAAAAGGCCGTTTGTTAAAATCGAGAGATAACGCAAAATTAAGCAAATCATCAATTCTTGGTGGTTTAATGAGTTATGCACAATACGGTGCCGATAATCCTTTCAATTACGGGTTAAGCAACGATGAGATCAAAAATATGAAATCGGCAGATTTGATCTATATCTTGCACAACCTTACCAATTACAAACACACCGTTACTTATTATGGCCCTAAAACTTTAGCAGCATTTTCTGCTGATATTGTAAAAGCACACCCATTGGCTAAAGCATTTACTGATGCGGCGCCAATTAAGAAATTTGTATACACCAAAACTGATTCGAACAAAGTTTACTTTGCCGATTACGATATGGTGCAGGCAGAAATCCGTTGGGTACGCAATGGTGGCTTGTACGACCCGGCCAATGCGGCAAAAATCGCCTTGTTTAACAACTATTTTGGCGGCGGCATGGGTTCAGTAGTATTCCAAACCATCCGCGAATCTAAAGCTTTGGCTTATTCTACTTTTGCGGTATATTCTTCTCCAAATACCAAAGAAAAAGAAAATACCATTATTGCTTATGTAGGTACACAGGCAGATAAAATGAATGAGGCCGTTGCCGGTATGAATGAGTTATTAACCACCTTACCTGAGTCTGATAAATCATTTGCATTATCAAAAACCAACTCGTTAAATGGCCTGGAAACCAGCCGCATTACCAAAGATGGAATTATCTATAGCTATCTGGCAGATAAAAAATTAGGTTTCGATCACGACTCAAGGGTTGACGAATACGCCAACTTAAAACCATTAACTTTTAATGATGTAAAATCGTTCCACCAGACCAATCTTTCTGGCAAACCTTACAGTTACTGTATCGTGGCTTCAGAGAAAAAAATCAACATGGCCGATTTGGCAAAATTCGGCCCGGTAACTAAATTAAGCCTGGAGCAGATTTTTGGATACTAATAAGGTTGAGGGTAGGAAGGCGGAGGGTTTAAGGTAAAGGCCTGATGCTTTAATATCAAAATCACTAGCGATTCCTGGAAACGGGGATCGCTTTTTTTGTTTGATTAATTGGTTCATTGGCCGTTGGTTGCATGCTGCAGAAAAACAAATTGTGCCTTAGTGGTCAAAAAAACTAAAAAAACAAATTCCGTGTTAATCTGTGTTTCTGCGGTTAAAAAGTTCATTAGTCATCTGTTCTTGGTTCAACAGCTAAAAATATTTCAGTGCCCCTAAAATTTCCTTTATCGAAACTCGGTAATAAATCTTTTTGACAAAGTATTGGGTTTTGAATAAACCGCTGTGCAATGTCGGCCATAAAAATGATGTTAAAACAAACAGGCGATCAAATTGATCGCCTGTTTGTTATTGAATTGATATTATAATGAGTTTATCCATTTTACAAGCTCATCTCTTCCTTTTCCCGTTTTTTGTTGCAGTTTTCCCAACAATTCGTCGTCTTGTCCCTCTTCGTGTTTTAAATCATCGTCGGTTAAATCGGCATAAGCTTGTTTAACCTTTCCTTTTATTTCATTCCACTTCCCTTTTAATTCTAACTTATCCATGCTCGTGTTTTTTTGTAGTAAATAAGATGCTTTTTTAAATCTATTAACAATTTTTGCCACTTTTTGTTTTGATTTAAGCTCAAAAAACCAAACAACGATCCGATTTACTTCACTACAGCAGGTTTTATAAAAATTTTTAATTATATTAAAAAATCGTTTCTACGAACTACTAAACATTACTAACTAAACTACCAATTTGATGAAAAAACTACTCTTAAGTATGCTTTTGTATCTCGGTGCAATTTCGTTTGCTTTCGCACAAGGCAAAGTGATTACCGGGAAAGTTACGTCAGCCTCCGGACCAATTCCAGGTGTTAGCGTATTTGTAAAAGGCTCACCAGCTAACGGCACACAGAGTGATGCCTCGGGAGCCTTTAAATTAACCGTTTCGGATGATGCCAAAACACTTGTTTTTAGCTTTATCGGTTACAAAACCAAAGAAGTGCCTATTACAGGGCAAACCATTAACGTAAATCTGGATGAAGAGAACAATACCCTATCGGATGTGGTGGTGGTGGGCTATGGTACGCAGAACAGAAGAGATGTAACGGGATCAATAGCGAAAGTTACAGCAGCCGATCTGAAGGATAAGCCTTTAACAACCGTTGAAAGTGCTTTACAAGGCAAAGCACCTGGTGTATTTATCAACTCGAGCAGTGGTAAACTGGGCCAGGCACTTCAAATCCGTGTAAGGGGTATTTCTTCTATTTCGGCAAGTAACCAACCTTTATTTGTTATTGATGGTGTTCCAATTGTAAGTGAAGCATTGGGAACCTACACTGAAGCCGATAACCCGCTTGCAGCCATTAGTCCTGATGATATAGAATCGATGGAAGTTTTAAAAGATGCAGCATCTGCAGCAATTTATGGGGCAAGAGGATCGAACGGGGTTGTGCTTATTACCACCAAAAAAGGCAAGCAAGGAAGAACCAATATCGATTTTGGATATTACGCAGGGTTTAGCGATCCAACCAAAAAAGGCGATTTTTTAAATGCTGACCAATACCGTCAATTATTAGATGCATCATTTAAGTATAACAACTATGATGATGGAGATTATGCCAATGCTGCAGAAATGTGGAAAGATTATACGGGCACAGATGATTGGACGGGCAACAACAATACCAATTGGGTAAACGAAGCTTTCAGAAAAGGGCACACACAACAATATAGCTTAAATATTAATGGTGGTGATGCAAAAACCAGGTTTATGCTTTCTGGGAACTACAATAATAATGATGGAATTATAGTTAACAACCGTTATGTACGTACTGGTGGCCGGTTAAGTTTAGACCATACGGTTTCGAAAATCTTAGATGTTGGAGGATCAGTTAACATCTCTAAAGTAGATAACTACCGTATTCCTACTGATAATGCTTTCTCTAACCCATTGCAATTAAATGCTTTGCCTCCTATCCAACCGGTACGCGATGCATCAGGTGAATTAAATGGTTCTACTGTTTATTATAACAGCTTAATTGATTATGAAAATGGTAAAAATTTATCAACCACATATAGAACTTTTGCCAATGCATATGCAAGCTTAAAAATCACACCCGATTTAGTTTTTAGAAGTGAATACGGCTTTGATTTTAACAATTTGGAAGAAGAGCAGTTTTTAGGATCTAAAACACAGGATGGCGGTAGCACAGGAGGTTCTTCTACAGATTATATGGCCAAATCCATAAATTTCAATACGAATAATACCTTTAACTATACCAAAACCTTTAACGAAAAACATAGCCTAAATGTATTGGCTGGTTTTGCCTTTCAAGATACGAAGTTCAGGTACTCTTCTGTAACGGGAACTACATTACCATCTGATAATTTCACCAAAATTGCCAGCGCAGCAATCATTTCTGCGGGCACTTCTTCAGAAACACGACACACATTTGTTTCGTATTTGGCCAGGGTAAATTATAAATACGAAGAGAAATACTTGTTAAGTGCTTCGATAAGAACAGATGGTTCGTCAAGGTTTGGCGTTAACAACAGATATGGAACCTTCCCGGCTGTTTCGGCAGGCTGGATTATTAACCAGGAAGAGTTTCTAAAATCGAGTAGCTGGTTAAGTTTATTAAAACTTAGAGGAAGTTATGGTTTAACGGGTAATGCAGAAATTGGCGATTTTGCCTCTAGAAATTTATATCAGGGCGTTAATTATGCTGGCATTGGCGGTACGCGCCCAAGCCAGTTAGGAGATCCGAATTTAAGCTGGGAAAACACAACCAATTATAACATAGGTTTAGATTTTGGTTTTTTCTCAGACCGGATTTCGGGTACAGTTGAATATTATAAAAAGAAAACAACCGATTTATTATTAAATGCACCAATTGCTGCAACAAATGGATTTTCATCCATTACGAGGAACATTGGCGATATGCAAAACAAGGGATTTGAATTCTCCTTAAATACCAGAAATTTTGACGGGGAGTTTAAATGGTCTACTTCTTTTAATATCTCACTTAATAGAAATAAGGTTTTACGCTTGGTTGATGACCAACCTATTTATCCTGGAGGAAGATTTTTGGGAAGAGTATCCGTTGGAGAGCCATTGGGTTACTTTTACGGAAAAGCATATGCTGGTGTAGACCCCGCTAATGGCGACGCACTTTATTATGTTGATGCATCAAGAACAAAAACAACCAATGATTACGCTGTTGCACAAAACCAAAAGCTGGGCGATCCAAACCCTAAATTCTTTGGTGGCTTTGGAAATCGTTTCTCTTTTAAAAATTTCGATCTTGATATTCAATCGCAATTCGTTAGCGGTAATGATATTTATAATATGGCAGGTGTGTTTCAATCAGCAAACGGCGATTATTTTGATAACCAAACCATTGATCAGTTAAATTATTGGACACCTACCAACACCAACACCCCAATACCACAACCAAGGTTTGGTGAAGGAAATGGAACAAGCCCATCATCCAGATGGATACAAGATGGGTCTTATCTAAGGATAAAGAGTGTAACCTTTGGCTATAACATCCCTAAAGCCTTTATAAATAAGTATAAATTACAGAATGTAAGGATATACGCATCTGCACTTAACCTATTTACCATAACTGGTTATAAAGGTTACGATCCGGAGGTGAATACTCCAAGTGGTGGCTCGCTCCAGTCTGACAACATTCAGCTCGGTCACGATTTTTATACTCCACCACAAGCAAGAACAATTACTTTCGGTGTAAACATTGGCTTATAAAAACATTAGATATGAAAAATTATAAAAATATATTAGCTGCATTTCTTATTGTTCTAAGCGCATCTGGCTGTAAAAAACAATTAGAAATAGATCCTAAACAAAATATAGATGCCAGTGTGGCATTAAATAATACTGCCGATGTGCAAAACGCATTAATTGGTGCATATACTTTCTTAGCAACTGGTGATCTGTATGGAACAAATCTTGTTTTCTTACCCGATATTTATGCCAGCGACAACTACCTAACCTGGCGCGGCAGTTTTACAACTTACCGTAACATTTCGAGCAAGGCTATTGTAGCGGATAATGCTGATGCGAGAAGAACATGGGTAACAGCTTACAGTGCAATTAACACCGCAAACATTGTGCTTTCTGCTTTAAACGTAGTAAGTGATGCCGAAACGAAAAACGTAATAGAAGGTAAAGCCTTGTTTATAAGAGGGATTATGCATTTTGAACTGGTAAGATTGTACGCTTTGCCTTACGATGCATCTGGTGCTAATACAAATTTAGGGGTTCCTATTATTACAAAAGCAGTAAAAACCATTGATAACGTAACCAACAGTGTTGCCAGAAATACGGTTATAGAAGTTTACACGGCTGTTGAAAATGATTTAAAATCTGCCATAACTAAATTGGCATCGGTAGATGATCAATACGCCGCCAAAGCATTTTTAGCAAGGGTATATCTACAAGAAGGTAAATATGATTTGGCAAGAGATGTTGCCAATGATATCATTACCAACAGTCCATATCACTTAATTACCAATTCTCTTGAAGCACCTTTCAGAACCAAAAATTCGAGCGAGGGGATTTTCGAAATCAAACAGAACGAACAAAGTAACGCAGGAACATCTAACGATGGCTTAGCTACTTTTTATGCCAGTTATCAAAATGCTACCGGTGGAGATGTTGGTAGGGCTGATGCCTTGGTAAATACCATATTTTACGATTCATTTGAAACAGGTGATAAAAGACAGACCGAAATGATTTATGATGGTACTGGTGCTAGAACAGGACTATTTACAAAGAAATGGTATAGCTTTTATGATAATATACCTGTTTGCAGGGTTACAGAACAATACCTAATCAGGGCAGAATGTAATTTTAGGTTAGGTACTAATGTTGGAGCTACTCCAGCTGACGATATTAATACATTAAGAACCAGGGCTGGATTGGGAAATGTTGTACCAACACTAACAATTATCTTAAACGAACGCGAAAAGGAGTTAGATTATGAAGGTTTTAGGCTTCATGATTATAAACGCACTAAACGTGCTATCGGAACCTTTGCCTATGACGATCCTAAATTGGTTTTTCCAATTCCAGATCGTGAAATAAATGTGAATAAGGCTTTGAAGCAAAACCCAGGTTATTAAAATTAAATATCAACAAAAATGCCCCAAAAATTTGGGGCATTTTTTTATCTTTCATTCAAATTTAAAGTTTCTTCGCAGCCGCTATAATTTCTTCTACCACGCCTGGATCAAGCAGCGTAGAAGTATCGCCTAAATTAGTTGTATCCCCTTCGGCAATTTTACGCAGAATTCTACGCATAATTTTGCCCGAACGTGTTTTGGGTAAACCAGAAACAAACAATATTTTATCAGGTTTGGCAATTGCCCCAATTACACGGGTAACCGTTTGTAAAATATCTTTTTTAGATAATTCTGCTTCACCATGCATTTCAGGGTAAATTACAAAAGCATAAATACCCTGTCCTTTTACATCGTGCGGATAACCCACAACTGCACTTTCTACCACACCAGCGTGCATATTAATGGCATTTTCTACCTCAGCGGTACCAATTCGATGTCCAGAAACATTTAATACATCATCAACGCGGCCTGTGATCCGATAATAACCATCTTCATCACGTAAACAGCCATCACCGGTAAAATATAAATTCTCGTAAGTAGAGAAATAAGTCTGTTTGCAACGTTCATGATCGCCGTAAGTGGTACGCAACATGCCCGGCCATGGGAATTTGAATACAAAGATTTCCCATTACCCCATTCCCTTCAATTTCATTACCATTTTCATCAACTAAGATTGGCTGAATTCCTGGTAAAGGCAATGTAGCAAAACTAGGTTTGGTTGCTGTTACCGTAGCAATGGGCGAAATCATAATGCCTCCCGTTTCCGTTTGCCACCAGGTATCAACAATAGGCGCTTTACCGTGCCCGATTTTCTCATCGAACCAATGCCATGCTTCTTCGTTGATCGGCTCTCCTACCGAGCCTAAAACGCGAATTGAGCTTAAATCTTTTCCTTTTAATGGATCTTCACCATAACTCATTAAAGAGCGGATAGCCGTAGGAGCAGTATATAAAGTATTTACCTTGTGTTTTTCTACAATATCCCAAAAACGAGATGGGCTTGGATAAGTAGGAATCCCTTCGAAAAGAACCGAAGTAGCACCTTGCGAAAGCGGTCCGTAAACAATATAGGAGTGACCGGTTATCCAGCCAATATCGGCCGTACAAAAATAAACCTCACCAGGCTGATAGTTAAATACATTCGAAAAAGTATAACCTGCATAAACCATATAACCACCACAGGTATGCACCACACCTTTGGGTTTTCCGGTAGAGCCAGATGTGTAGAGAATGAACAGCATATCCTCTGCATCCATTTCTTCTGCTTCGCAGATATCGTTTACATGTTTAACCTCATCTTCCCACCATACATCCCTGCCTTTCAACATCGAAACAGGGGTACGGATATGGGTTAACACGATACATTTTTCTACGGTTGGACAACCAATTAAGGCATCGTCAATTACATCTTTTAAAGGAATCTGTTTATTGCCACGATAAGAACCATCAGCAGTAATAACTACTTTACATTGTGAATCGTTAATCCTGTCGGCAATAGATTTAGCAGAAAATCCACCAAAAATAACCGAGTGAACGGCACCAATTCTTGCACAGGCCAAAACAGCAATAGCCAGCTCAGGCACCATAGGCATATAAATACAGATCCGGTCGCCCTTTTTTGCGCCATTACGTTTTAAAACATTGGCAAAACGGCAAACGCGTTCGTGCAACATTTTATAAGTATAAGTAACACTTTCTTCTTCAGGATTATTAGGTTCCCAAACAATAGCAGGTTTATCTCCATTGGTGGCCAAGTGCCGATCCAAACAATTTTCGGTAATATTAAGTTTAGCGCCTTCGAACCACTTGATATTTGGTTCGTTAAAGTTCCAGGATAATACTTTGAACCAAGGCTTGCGCCATTGAAAGTTTTGCGCCACTTCGCCCCAAAACTGCTCAGGGTTTTCTACGCTTTTCTTATAATCTTCTTCGTATTGCTTAAAAGATGTAATTTGCATTGCTCGTTCTATATTTTGGATTAGTGGGGGCTAATTTAAATAAATAATAATAAGGAGAAATAGTCTAATCGTATCAAAATGAATATCAAACGTTTGATCCGGAATATTTATTTTTAATAGATGTAATATATGAAGATTTTAATATTTGGCGTTTACAAACATTGCACAAACCTTTTCCGCCAATAAATATTAATTATAAAAAATAATTAGCTACGCTATTGCTGTTTACAATTATTATTCAGATATTTGCACACTCTTAAAAAAATTAAGCGGACGATATTAACAACTATATTTACAAGTCATGTCAAGAGTTTGTGATTTAACAGGAAAAAAAGCAATGGTAGGTAACAACGTTTCTCACTCAAACGTTAAAACCAAACGCAAATTTTACCCAAACCTACAACTTCAGAAATTTTATATTCCTGAAGAAAACCGTTGGATTACGTTGAAAGTTTCTACTTCAGCGATTAAAACCATCAATAAAGTGGGCATTAGCGAAGCAATTAACCGTTTCGTAAAAAAAGGATTTTTGTAAAAAACATTAACTGTTGAGATTAACAGTTTTCAATTTATATTAAAATGGCAAAAAAAGGTAACAGAGTTCAGGTTATTTTAGAATGTACTGAACATAAAGAAAGTGGCATGCCAGGTATGTCTAGATATATTTCTACCAAAAACCGTAAAAACACTACTGAGAGATTAGAATTGAAAAAATTCAATCCAGTATTGAGAAAAGTAACCGTACATAAAGAGATAAAATAATTGAATGATAGACTGATTGAATGATTGAGTTAAAAAATTCTCACATTCTAACATTCTCTAATTCGATCATTAAAATTATAAGAACATGGCAAAGAAAGTAGTTGCAACCCTTAAAACAGGTACAGGTAAAGAATATTCGAAAGTAATTACAATGGTAAAATCACCAAAAACCGGTGCTTACTCATTCAAAGAACTTATCGTACACAACGACCACGTAAAAGATGCTATTGCATCTAAATAAGGTTAATATTTTTTAATATTAAAAATATTAAAGGCCGTTCCGTTTTAACCGGAAGGGCTTTTTTTGTTATATAAAAATTTAGATATGGGTTTATTCGATTTTTTCAAAAAGAAAGAAACTGCACCTGAAGCTCAGGAGGCACTGGATAAAGGTTTAGAGAAAACTAAAGACGGTTTCTTTAATAAAATTACCAAAGCTGTAGCAGGAAAATCTTCTGTTGATGATGAAGTGCTCGATAATCTGGAAGAAGTTTTGGTTACTTCTGATGTTGGTGTAAGTACTACGTTAAAAATTATCAAACGTATCGAAGAACGTGTTGCCAAAGATAAATACCTTAATACCTCAGAGCTGAATTTTATCCTGCGTGATGAAATCCAGTTGCTTTTATCCGAAAACAACAGTAACGATTTCCGTCAGTTCGAATATGGCGATCATAAACCTTATGTAATTATGGTGGTTGGCGTAAATGGTGTTGGTAAAACCACTACCATTGGAAAGCTGGCGCATAAACTTAAAGAATCGGGACTTAAAGTAGTATTAGGTGCTGCCGATACCTTTAGAGCTGCGGCCGTTGACCAGATTAAACTCTGGGGCGAACGCGTTGGCGTGAGGGTTGTGGCACAGGCCATGGGTTCTGATCCTGCTTCAGTTGCTTTTGATACCCTACAATCGGCTGTAGCCAACGATGAAGATGTAGTGATTATTGATACTGCCGGACGTTTACACAACAAAATCGGTTTGATGAATGAGTTGGGTAAAATTAAACAAGTGATGCAAAAGGTAGTACCAGGTGCACCGCACGAAATTTTATTGGTGTTAGATGCCTCAACCGGACAAAACGCCTTTGAACAGTGCAAACAGTTTACCGAAGCTACTGATGTTAATGCATTGGCCATTACAAAATTAGACGGAACAGCAAAAGGCGGTGTAGTAATCGGAATTTCAGATCAGTTCAGGATTCCTGTTAAATATATTGGCGTAGGAGAAAAAATTGGCGACTTACAGCTTTTTGATAAGAAAGAGTTTGTGAATAGTTTGTTTAAATAGCACTTCGTGGTTGATTCCACTGAAGATTTAGTCTACAATTCACTTCGTGGTTGATTCCACAGATTACAGGATTACAGATTATTATGTAATTTTAGTAATGGAAGAATATGAAAATCATGAACTTACCCAAATTATAATTGGTTGTTGCTATAAAGTTCACACGCAACTAGGTCCAGGTTTTTTAGAGAAAACTATGTGAATGCCCTTAAAATAAAACTTCAGCAAGCTGGGTTAAAATTTGATGTTGAGAAGGAGTTTGTAGTCATGTTCGAAGGTGAAGTTATTGGCAAATTTAGATGTGATCTGGTAGTAGAAGAGAGAGTGATAGTGGAGCTAAAATCAGTCACAGGATATCAGCCTAAATTATTTCAGAACCAACTTATCTCTTATTTGAAAGCCAGCAATTAAGACTGGACTACTGATTAACTTTGGCAACACAAGTTGTGAGGTAAAAAGAATAGCTGTGTAGTCCTTTAAAATACCCACTATAGAATCTGTGGAATCGCTAAATCTGTGGAATCAAACCGCAAAGAAGCGTAAATAAAATAATATGAATACCAAAATAGTAAGAAGTAAAAGCGCAATTAAACAACCTAAAATTAATGTAATTACATTAGGTTGTTCAAAAAACATATACGATTCGGAAGTATTGATGGGGCAGCTGCGTGGCAACAATTTAAATGTTGTGCACGAATCAGACAAGATGGGCAAAGATGATATCGTTGTAATTAACACCTGCGGTTTTATCGATAATGCTAAACAAGAATCAATCGATACCATTCTACAGTTCAGTGAACTAAAAGAAGCCGGTAAAATTGGCAAAGTAGTGGTTACAGGTTGTTTATCTGAACGATACAAACCCGAACTGGAATCAGAAATCACCAACGTTGATGCCTTTTTCGGCACTAATGATCTGCAGAATATTTTACATGAGTTAGGTGCCAATTACAAGCACGAACTTATTGGCGAGCGTTTGCTCACCACTCCTTCTCATTTCGCTTATTTCAAAATTGCCGAAGGCTGTAACCGTCCGTGTTCTTTCTGTGCCATCCCATTAATGCGTGGCAAACACTTGAGTAAACCAATAGAAGAATTGGTTAACGAGGCTAAAATACTAGCTAAAAACGGCACAAAAGAATTGATTTTAATTGCTCAGGACCTTACCTATTATGGTTTAGACCTTTATGGTGTGCGCAAGTTAGATGAGTTGATGCGTCGTTTATCGGATGTTCCCGGAATCGAATGGATCCGTTTGCAATACGCCTACCCTTCTGGTTTCCCCATGGAAATTTTAGATGCCATGAACGAGCGCGATAACATCTGCAAATACCTGGATATGCCATTACAGCACATTACCGATAATATGTTGAAATCGATGCGCCGTGGTACTACCAAACAAAAAACCATCGATTTAGTCAATCAGATCCGTGATAAAGTACCAAACATCGCTATGCGTACCACGCTAATCTGTGGTTATCCTGGCGAAACAGAATATGATTTCGAAGAAATGAAGGAATGGGTTGCTGAAACCAAATTCGATCGTTTGGGTTGCTTTACGTATTCGCATGAAGAAAAAACGCATGCACATACATTAGTTGATGATATTCCGGATGAAGTAAAACAACAACGAGTTGATGATATTATGGAAATACAGCAAGGTATTTCGTTCGATATTAATCAAGAAAAAGTAGGCAAAACCTTTAAGGTGCTGGTAGATAAAAAAGAAGGCGATTTCTTTGTAGGCAGAACAGAATTTGATTCGCCTGAGGTTGACAATGAGGTTTTAATCGATGCAGCTACAGGTTATGCCGCCAACGGAAGCTTTGTTAATGTGAAAATTGACCGGGCTGAAGATTTCGATTTATACGGAACTATAGTTTAAAAACAAAAGAAAATATAAAAGTCCAAAGGCATTGCCTTTGGACTTTTTGCTTATACGCTATTTCCATTTTGTAGCGAATAGCGCTATTCACTCGTTTAAGCCAAAAACCAACTATGAAACCATCATGATTTTCAAAGCCCTAATGCTCGGAATACCTCATGATCTCTAAAAACTTATCTTAAATGAAAAAAATCCTAATTGTACTCGCAGTTTTATTCATTACCGGCATAAGCTGCAAAAAAACGCTCGATCCAGGAGGAGGCCTTTGTGCTTGCTCACCTGTTAGTTATGATATAACCTTAGGTTTAGTAATTAAAAACGGTGCCGGAGTAGATTTACTCAATGCCAATACAGCAGGCTACTTCGACAAAACCAAAATACAGCTTTATTCGAAAGATGCCAGTAATGTAATTAAACAACTCCATTTCGACATTCGGCAGCCCTTTACTTATACGAATAACTTAAAATTGGATTATTATCAACTCATTTCGTATGAAATAGGGCATCAAGCCAAAAGCATTGATAATACTTTTTACCTTAAACTGGGCGATAAGCTTTATGAGCTTAACCTAAAGGTGAATGATCGCGCGGTTGAAAAATTACTGATTGATAAAGTTGATGCACCTCAAGAACTTCCCAATGTTAACAGTCAGTATTTAAATAGCATCTATACTTTAAAAATCTAAAGCATGCGGCTTCATTTATAACCTATAAACTGATTGCAAAAAAAATCCCGATAATTAAGGTTATCGGGATTTTTTTATTACTTTTTAGGCTCTGGCCTGTTTTTAATCTGGCTGGCTTTTAACCAAATTTTAGCACCTTTCGCGTTCACATAATATTTTTCATTCTTGGCATTGATATAAACATCAGACCCATCTGGTGCCATTTTACCTTTCCAGGTTTTATCTGCAACTTTCGAACTGCCTTTTACTGCTACTTCGGCAGTTTTATTACCTACAGATTTAGCACCTTTACTTATTGCTTTACCTGTATGATCTAATGCTTTACCTACTTCAGTTTTTTTCTTTTCTTGAGCATTTACGGTTAAGGCTGCACCTCCAAATAAGGCCAGCGTTAATAAACCCATTACTAATTTTCTTTTCATGACAGCTATATTTTATTTAAGTGATAACAGTTGATCAATTGATTTGTTTTAGTTAGCATACATCAAAAAAGAACTAATCTACTTTTTCAAAAAATAATGATTCGTTTTTGAAGCGCAGGGGCAGTAGCAACTATTAAGATTTGTTCCCGTTCTCCGCTGTATCCTTTCGCTGCGCTACAGGGATGCCGCTTCGTCCGGGGCTAAACAGCAACCGGCTGCAAGAAAATACAAAACGCCTAATTAATTCTTTTCCCTTAGTAAGAATTAATTTTTTGTTTTTTTTACACTGCCTTCTGTTAAATAAACCTTATTGCAGCGGTTACCTTTTTGTTGCACCACCAAAAATATACCGACTAACGATCACAAAAAGATAATAGCAGAAAGAAGGACTACCGGAACCGAAAAGCACGAAACATGCTTTACAAAAGATTTAAATTGTTTTTTTGGAGCGCATGGTCACAGCAGCTATTAAAGTTTGTTCCCGTTCTCCGCTATATCCTTTCGCTGCGCTTCAGGGATGCCGCTCGTCCGGGGCTAAACAGCAACTGGCTGCAAGGAAACATGAAGCTCGCTACAAATTTAAGTAGAGCGTTTGCCAATCTGAGAAGAATAAATTAAAATAGATCCTTAGACTATATTGGCATTAATAGATTTTGATAGAAAAATCGTCATCTCGACCGAAGCACCGCGGAGTGGAGAGATCTTTAAACTATATTGTTGAAATCGAATTTAAAGATTTTGCTTTGCAGAGCCTTCGGGTTCTCCACTACGTCGAAACGACGATACTTCTAATTGACTCACCTCTTTAAATTCTCCTGTAATTTATATTGATTTTACACCATAAATTATCCCTTAGGCTGACATTAATTTAATTTCTCGGCCAATAATTTCATTTCGATATGTGGCGAACGGTTTTCGTAAATAATACTGTGCACCGCCTTGCAAATTGGCATATCTACATTGTACGCCTGGTTTTTAATATGCATACATTTAACTGCATAATAACCTTCTGCAATCATATTCATCTCCAATTGGGCAGATTTTACGGTGTAACCTTTGCCTACCATGTTACCAAAGGTACGGTTGCGGCTGAACTGCGAATAGGCTGTAACCAATAAATCGCCAAGATATGCCGACTCCATAATATCCCTGTTGATGGGATGAACGGCGTCAACAAAACGTTTAATCTCACGGATGGCATTGCTGATCAACACAGCCTGAAAGTTATCGCCATAACCTATGCCATGACAAATACCACTGGCCACGGCATAAATATTTTTTAAAACCGCAGCATATTCCGTCCCGAAAATATCGTCTGATACGTTTGTTTTAATGTAACGGGTATTTAAAAATGAAGCAAATGTTGATGCCTTTTCTACATCGGTACAGGCTATGGTTAGGTATGATAATTTTTCTAAAGCTACTTCCTCGGCATGGCATGGTCCGCTAACCACCAAAATATCATCGTATGGGATATTATAATTTTCGTGCAAAAATTCGCCGATAATCAGATTATCTTCGGGTACTATGCCTTTTATGGCTGAAATGATTTTTTTGCCCTTTAAATCTTCGGCAGTAATGGAAGTTAAAGTGTCTTTTAAAAATGCTGCCGGAACGTTTAGAATTACAAATTCGGCAGAATTTATGATAGAGTTGATATCTGAAGAGATATGGTCTTCCTGAGTAAGTTTAATCTCAACAGAACTGATATAATTAGGGTTATGTTTAAATTTTTTAATGTGCGCTATGGCTGCCTCGTTGCGCATCCACCAAAAAATTTCCTTTTCAGATAAATTATCTGCAAGCATTTTAACAATGGCAGTAGCCCAGCTCCCGCCCCCAATCATTGCTATTTTAGGTACCATGTTTTAAAGAGGTATAAGGCTTAAGGTAAAAGGCATAACGTTATTATGTCCTACGTACTAAAGCTCAAGGTAAAAGATGTAAAGTTTAGGCAGAAGAACCATATCCCACATCCAAAATCTTACGTCTCAAGCTCGCAAGTTACTATTTCTTGTAGATATTTACGCTAAAAAGTGTGAGGTGAATAGGTAAAACCCTACACCTCACACCTTTAACCTTACGCCTAAAAAGGCTACTTCTTAGCCTCTTTGCTAAACAATTGGTCTTTAGATGTTTTTTCTACAATCATTCCATCTTTTAACTTATTTTGGATGGCAGAATAAGGACCGGTAACAATTTCCTGGCCAGTTTTAACACCAGATTTCACGATAATGAACTGGTCATTTTGGATTCCTGTGGTTACCTCTGTCTTTTTAACCTTTTTAGTTTTAGCATCGTAAGCATAAACATATTGCTTTACTTTTTTATCGGTTAATTTAGATTTCTGCTTATCGGTGTTTTCCTGGTTACCCTGGTTCTGACCAGCATCGCCAGATTTACCGCTATCAGTAAATACCGCCTGAATTGGAATAGCTAAACCTGTTAACGATTCGCTTTCGATATCAACTGTTGCAGACATGCCCGGGCGGAAAATAGATTGTTGTTTACCCGCTAATTCTTCAGTAATCCTAATTTTTACAGAGAAATTGGTTACCTGATCTACTGAAGTAGATACCGCAGTACCAACAGCTGTTGATGAACTTGCAATTTCGGTTACTACACCTCTAAATTTTTTATCTGAGAAAGCGTCAACCTCAATCGAAGCTTTATCGCCAACTTTAACACGGGTAATATCGTTTTCGTTAACATCAACATTAACTTCCATTGATGATAGGTTAGAGATACGCATAATTTCTGTACCTGCCATTTGCGAAGTTCCTAAGATACGGTCTCCCAATTCAATTGACAATTTTGAAACCACGCCATCAACCGGAGCATAAATTGTTGTTTTAGCTAAGTTTGCACCAGCTTCTTTAACATTTGCCCCTGTTTGCTCTAAAGTAAATTTAGCACCGGTTACATTTTCTTTTGCACTGGCCAGATTTGCTTTGGCAGTTAAATAAGACGCCTTAGCAGCATCGAACTCTGATGCAGAAATTACCTTTTTATTAAAAAGCTCTACATTACGTTTGTAAGTTGCTTCTGCATTTACAAAGTTAGCCTGGTTTTGTATCAATTGCTGTTGCGCTGCAGCCACACTAGCCCTTTGCGCATTAAAGGTAGCAACTGTTCTTTCATAGCCCGATTGCAAAACATCCGGACGTACTTTACAAAGCAATTGGCCTGCTTTAACAATATCTCCTTCTTTTACCTTTAATTCTACTACCTCTCCCGATACTTCAGAACTTAATTTAACCTCAGTTTCTGGTTGAATTTTACCACTTGCAGTAACTGTTTCAACAACAGTTTTATCTGATGCTTTTTCTGTAGTTACTTTTTCGGTTTTGTTCCCGCCTATAACTCCGGTTAGCTTTAGTATAACTAAGAGAGCTATGATAGCAACTACGGTAATAATAATATGCTTCAGTTTCATAATTTATTGATTGTATTTCGTTTGTTGTATTATGTTGTAATGTTTTAAAATTAAAACGTTGTAATGTTTTGGGTATAAAACTAAAACTTCCGTTTTTATTTTTTCAGCTTTTAATCTTAAAATGTGATCTGTTTACCCAAATAATAATCAATTACTTTAGCCCTGAACAAAAGATCATATTTAGCCTGGATAAAATCTATCTCCGCTTTATTTCTATTGGTTTGAGCCGTGCTATAATCTAAAGAGTTTACTAAACCAACATTATAACGCTGCTCAATTACATAAAAGGCATCTTTTTGCGCCTGAAATGCATTCTGCGTTGAAGAATAACGGCTTTCTGCTGCTTTTAAATCATAAACAGCCTGAGAGATTACCTTGCTTAAATTATTCTTGGTAAGTTGCTCTTGTACTTGTGTATTCTGATAGTTAATTTTTGCTTTTCTAACATTTGTTCTCGCCTGGAAGCCATTAAAAATAGGAATAGAAAGATTTAATCCAACATATTGGTTAAAGTTATCTTCTATTTGTGAACCAAAGGCTTGTTTGCCTAAAACAGTTACAAAATCTGGTGCAACAACAGATTCGTTTGTTGTTAAGGTTCTTCCAATTTCAGAGAATCCATTTGGGGTAATAGAAACTACCTTACTTCTACCGCTTGAAAAATTAGATCCTAAACCCAGCTCCAATTGATAGTCTTGGGTAATAAGAAGATTTTGCAACACTAATTCCTCTTAATGCAGCTTCAGTTCTCAATGATGCTAACTTAATATCAGGGAAACTAGTTACCGCACTGGTAAAAATTGTATTAATATCATAACTGTTCTGCAAAGAATAGTTTTCTGCAACAACAGGTGCCTTTACTTCAAATCTGTTTTCTGGTTGCATTTCCATCAATTGATTTAAAGTTAAATAAGATACCGATAATGTATTTTGAGCATTCGTAGTATTTAACTCGGCAGTAGCTACCTGAGATTTTGCCTGCGAAATATCTGCTAAGGTTTTATTACCGGCATCCAACAGCGCTTGCTCCCTTTTTAAGGTCTGTTTAGCCACATCCAACTGTTGTTGCGAGGCCGCCAATAAATCTTTGTTGTACAAAATCTGCATGTATGAGGTAACCACCTGTAAAATTAAATCGTTTTTGATTTTCTCTACATTGGTTTGATCGGCAGCAAGCAAAAGTTTGTTCTGTCTGATCTGGTTTATTTTCTGAAAGCCCTGAAAAAGATCGGCACTTGCACTTAAGCTACCATTGGCTGATGAAAATTGCTGTGAAATAAACTGATTGGTTGATGGATCGATGCTACGGCCAAAGTTTTTATTATAACTTGCTGATCCGTTAAGCGTTGGTAAAAGCGCATTTTTAGATTGACTTAGCGTTTCATTGCTTAAAGCAGCACTAAATGCGGCCTGTTTGATCTGTAAATTATTTCTAAGGGTATTATCTACTGCCTGTTGGATGGTTAAAACTTGCTGGGCATTAGCCTTATTGGCAAAACTGAGCGCGATAACAAAAGCAAAACCGGTAATTAACTTATTCTTGGTAAACATCTTCATAATTTGTTTCAAATCTATATAAACAACTTTAATAATTTCAATCTGTACAGGCATTTAGTAACTTTGTAGCTAAAATGTACCTGATCAAATCACCGCTTCTGCTAAAATGGTATTATCCATCACTATTATGGAATAAATCCCGCACCGAAAAAGTTATTTATTTGACCTTTGACGATGGACCCATACCCAATGTTACAGATTTTGTATTAAAAACTTTAAAAGTCTTTAATGCTAAAGCTACATTTTTTTGCATTGGCGATAATATTGTAAAACACCCCGAAGTTTTTGAACGTGTAAAAAACGACGGACATGCCATTGGCAACCATACTTTCAATCATTTAAAAGGCTGGAAAACCGATAATGAAACCTACCTTCAAAATACGCTAAAATGCCAGGAACTTACACAGACAAATCTGTTCCGCCCACCTTACGGAAGAATTAAGAAGTCTCAAATCTCAAATCTCAAATCTCAAATCTCAGGATTCCAAATCGTAATGTGGGATGTACTCAGCGGCGATTTCGACACTAAGCTTTCGCCCGAAAAATGTTATCAAAATGTGATTAAACATACCGAAAATGGTTCTATAATTGTATTTCATGACAGTTTAAAAGCATTCGACCCGTTTATCATACGCACTTCCAAAAGTATTGGCTTATTTTAGTGAAAAAGGTTTTACATTTTCAACGCTTTAGCCTTAAGCTAATCTTATGCCAAGGCGCCAAACACGCATCAACAATCTGAATATCAATAAATTAACATATTTAAAAACAAATAACTGTTCAAAATCGCACAAATCTGTCCGATAACGAACGGTTATGTAAAAGCCTATAATTATCCATCATCAGTTAAAAGAGCCATATGTTCCATAAACTGACAAGATATTATCTTTTTATTATTTCTTTACTACTGTTATCATGCAACAGAAAGATTGAGCAAGGTTTTGAAAAAATCCCGCTGGGGATGAATTCAACTGAAGCACTAATTAGGGCTATTCGACCGAACAAAGATTATCAATTTTGGGTATGTATTCGAGAGGGATATTTGCGTAATACGGAAATCATAACTGGAAAAGGCGACATTTCTTACCTCATGAATAATAAATTCGATGATCCTAAATTAGGCTTCATATACAAAATGTGGCAAGGTTATTTTTATATTGCTTATATAGAAAATAATCACCTAAAACTGGCTATAAATAAAGCCCAACTGATCAATTTTATAGGAAAGATTGACAGCATAGAAGAAGCTTTGCTAATTGCCGATATCAATAATTTATCAGTCGATTATGAAAGAGACATCGGCAGTTCATATAAAAAAGTTAAAGATGGTTATGAATTCTATCTAGTAAAATTTCATAAATGCACCGTTAGAACTGAACCGTTTAAAGTTAATATCGATACATTAGGTAATTACAAAGCTAGGAGCCTAGGCTTTTTCTACGATATCCATGATGGCATTTGTGAGGATTAATATCACTTTTAAATAAACGTTTTTGATAATACCCTTACTGAGCGAAACCTGATTTTTATAGATAATGAGAAAGCGGCAATAAGATTAAATTGAAAACTAACACTTGTCTAATCTTGAAATATTAAGCGCTAAAAAAACACATATTAAAATCATAAATCCAGCCGATATTTTTCCATGATTGATCAGTTTTTATGACCTTTAATCCTCCCTCTTTTTTCGTTGTTTAGAATAATTCCAAATTGTTTAATCGCCTGCCTAAATTACATTTAAGGGTTGTTTTTTGCTATTTTTGTTTTAACCAAAAAACTCGGCCCTATTGGCTCAGTAAACGCAAATTAATATACAAAAACAGTATTCTTTTTTGTAAAAAGCGGGTGTACATTTTGTTGCACAATCTTATAACAAAAAGAATAAAATAGCTAAGATGAGTATTTATAACGATTATATCCAGGAGATTGAAGACAGAAAAGCTCAAGGTCTTCATCCCAAACCTATTGATGGAGCAGAATTATTGAGTGAAATCATCGATCAAATCAAAAATGTAAATAATTTTAACAGGGCAGATGCTGTTAATTTTTTCATCTACAACACCTTACCTGGTACTACCGGAGCTGCTGGTGTAAAAGCAGCGTTTTTAAAAGAAATTATTTTAGGCGGAACTATCGTTGCAGAAATCACACCTGATTTTGCTTTCGAATTATTATCGCACATGAAGGGTGGAGCTTCCATCAAAGTGTTGCTAGACATTGCGCTGGCTGATAATGGTGATAAAGCCCATAAAGCTGCGGATGTACTTAAAACACAGGTTTTCTTATACGATGCAGATACCGATCGTTTAAAAGAAGCTTATAACAATGGCAATGCCATCGCTAAGGAAATATTAGAAAGTTATGCCAGGGCTGAGTTCTTCACTAACCTTCCCGAAGTACCAGAAGAAATCAAAGTGGTAACTTTTATTGCTGGTATTGGCGATATTTCTACAGATTTATTGTCTCCAGGTAACCAGGCACACTCTCGTTCAGATCGCGAATTGCATGGCAAATGTATGATCACGCCAGAGGCTCAGGAGGAAATTAAAGCATTGCAAGCGCAACACCCTGATAAAAGTGTAATGCTGGTAGCTGAAAAAGGTACCATGGGTGTAGGTTCTTCACGTATGTCGGGGGTTAACAATGTTGCACTTTGGACGGGTAAAAAATCCAGTCCTTATATTCCATTTGTGAACATAGCTCCAATTGTAGGTGGTACCAATGGTATTTCTCCAATTTTCTTAACAACAGTTGATGTAACAGGCGGTATTGGTATCGACCTTAAAAACTGGGTAAAGAAAATAGACGAAAATGGCAATGTTATCCGTAACGAAAATGACGAGCCGGTTTTAGAGCAGGTTTATTCTATAGAAACGGGTACAGTACTTACCATTAATACAAAAACTAAAAAATTATACAATGGAGATCAAGAGCTGATCGACATTTCAAAGGCGTTGACACCGCAAAAAATGGAATTTATCAAAGCTGGTAGTTCTTATGCTATCGTTTTTGGTAAAAAAATCCAAACTTTTGCAGCTAAAACTTTAGCTATCGAACCTTCGCTAGTATTCGCCCCTGCTAAAGAGGTATCTATTGAAGGTCAGGGTTTAACGGCTGTAGAAAAAATCTTCAATAGAAATGCAGTGGGCTTAACACAGGGCAAGGTTTTACATGCCGGCTCTGATGTTCGTGTAGAAGTAAACATTGTAGGTTCTCAAGATACAACAGGTTTGATGACCGCTCAGGAATTAGAAGCGATGGCTGCTACAGTTATTTCTCCGATTGTTGATGGCGCTTATCAATCTGGCTGTCATACCGCATCTGTTTGGGACAAAAAAGCACAGGCAAACATCCCTAAACTGATGAAGTTTATGAATGACTTCGGCGTAATTACTGCCCGCGACCCTAAAGGCGAATATCATTCAATGACAGATGTTATTCACAAGGTACTGAACGACATTACCATTGATGAGTGGGCAATTATCATCGGTGGTGATTCGCACACGCGTATGTCTAAAGGCGTAGCTTTCGGTGCAGATTCTGGTACTGTAGCATTAGCATTGGCAACTGGTGAAGCTTCTATGCCGATTCCTGAGTCAGTAAAAGTAACATTCAAAGGTCAAATGAAAGAACACATGGATTTCCGTGATGTAGTTCATGCGACACAATTGCAAATGTTGCAACAGTTTGATGGCGAAAATGTATTCCAGGGGCGTATTATCGAGGTACACATTGGTACTTTATTAGCTGATCAGGCTTTTACCTTTACAGACTGGACAGCAGAGATGAAAGCAAAAGCATCTATCTGTATTTCGCAAGATGATACTTTAATCCAATCGTTAGAAATTGCTAAAAACCGTATTCAAATCATGATAGACAAGGGTATGGACAACCATAACCAGGTTTTACAAGGATTGATCAATAAAGCAAACAAACGTATTGAAGAAATTAAAACCGGTATCAAGCCAGCTTTAATGCCAGATGATAATGCCAAATACTATGCAGAAGTAGTTATTGACCTGGATGTTATCAACGAGCCAATGATTGCCGATCCTGATGTAAACAATGCAGATGTTTCTAAACGTTATACGCATGATACCATCAGAGACTTAACTTTTTATGGTGGCGACAAAAAAGTAGATCTTGGTTTCGTAGGTTCTTGTATGGTACATAAAGATGACTTAAAAATCGTTTCTCAGATGTTGAGAAACGTAGAGACACTTACTGGTAAAGTAGAGTTCAAAGCACCGTTGGTGGTTGCGGCTCCTACTTACAATATCATCGATGAGCTGAAAGCAGAAGGCGATTGGGAATACTTACAAAAATACTCTGGATTTGAGTTTAGCGATGCTTTACCTAAAGCTGCAGCGCGTACCGAATATGAGAACATTATGTACTTGGAACGTCCGGGCTGTAACCTTTGTATGGGTAACCAGGAGAAAGCGGCCAAAGGCGATACTGTAATGGCTACGTCAACCCGTTTATTCCAGGGCCGCGTAGTGGAAGATAAAGATGGTAAAAAAGGAGAGTCTTTATTGGCATCTACGCCGGTAGTGGTTCTTTCTGCTATTTTAGGTCGTATTCCAAGCATTGAGGAGTATAAAGTAGCTGTAGAAGGCATCAATTTAACCAAATTTACGCCTATTTCTACAAAACAATAAGAAACAAATAAACATACAGTTTGTTAATCAACAACGAGGCTATCTGGTAAACCGGATAGCCTTTTTGTTTAATGTAAAAATTGCATAGAATGTTTTTAAATAACACAATTTGACAATTCACAAAAACAAGTCTGTTAAAAATTGTTTAATTTAGGTAGTCTCATTATTGACAATAATTATAAAAAATAAAGTATGGCTTTTGATATAGACATGATTAAAAAGGTTTATGCAAACTTTGGCAGCCGCGTTGAGGCTGCGCGTAAAGTGGTTGGCAGACCTTTAACATTATCTGAAAAAATATTGTATACACACCTTTGGGATGGAGATCCTAAAACGGCATTTAAACGTGGCTCAGACTACGTAGACTTTGCACCAGATCGTGTTGCGATGCAGGATGCAACAGCTCAAATGGCATTATTGCAGTTTATGCAGGCTGGTCGCCCGCAGGTGGCTGTGCCTTCTACAGTTCATTGCGATCACTTAATTACGGCCAAAGAAGGTGCTGCAATAGATTTACCTCATGCTAAAACCGAAAGTGCCGAAGTTTTTGATTTCTTATCTTCTGTATCGAACAAATACGGTATCGGTTTCTGGAAACCAGGTGCTGGTATTATTCACCAGGTAGTTTTAGAGAATTATGCTTTTCCAGGTGGAATGATGATCGGAACCGACTCGCATACCGTAAATGCGGGCGGCTTGGGTATGGTTGCTATTGGAGTTGGTGGTGCTGATGCCTGCGATGTAATGGCGGGTTTACCCTGGGAGCTTAAATTCCCTAAATTAATCGGTGTTAAGTTAACAGGAAAATTAAATGGCTGGACTGCCGCTAAAGATGTAATTCTTAAAGTTGCGGGTATCCTTACCGTAAAAGGTGGTACAGGTGCAATTGTAGAATATTTTGGCGATGGCGCCACCTCAATGAGCTGTACGGGTAAAGGCACCATTTGTAACATGGGCGCTGAAATTGGTGCAACCACTTCTACTTTTGGTTATGACGAAAGTATGGAACGTTATTTACGCGCTACGGGTAGAAATGAAGTTGCTGATGAAGCAAATAAAATAAAGGAATATTTAACTGGCGATGCTGAAGTTTATGCTGACCCGGAAAACTATTTCGATCAGGTTATTGAGATCGATTTAGATACTTTAGAGCCATACCTAAATGGCCCTTTTACACCAGATCTAGCTACTCCGGTTTCGCAGATGAAAGTTGAGGCAGAGAAAAACGGCTGGCCTTTAAAAGTAGAATGGGGATTGATCGGCTCTTGTACCAACTCTTCTTATGAGGATTTATCAAGAGCAGCCTCTATCGCAAACCAGGCTATTGCAAAAGGTTTGGTAACCAAATCGGCATTCGGCATTAACCCAGGATCTGAACAGGTACGTTATACTGCAGACCGTGATGGTTTCTTAAAAACTTTCGAAGATTTAGACGCCACAATTTTTACCAATGCCTGCGGACCATGTATTGGGATGTGGGACCGTACCGGAGCAGAAAAAGCAGAAAAAAACACGATCGTACACTCGTTTAACAGAAACTTTGCTAAACGCGCTGATGGTAACCCTAATACTTTCGCTTTCGTGGCTTCACCAGAAATGGTTGCTGCAATTGCAATTTCAGGTAATTTAGGCTTTAATCCATTAACCGATACTTTAACAAACGATAAAGGCGAACAGGTTAAATTAGATCCACCTACAGGTTTTGAACTGCCAACAAAAGGTTTCGCTGTAGAAGATGCAGGTTATCAGGCACCAGCAGCTGATGGTTCATCCGTTCAGGTTTTGGTGTCTCCAACTTCACACCGTTTACAATTGTTAGATCCATTTACCCCTTGGGAAGGCACCGACTTAAAAGGTTTAAAACTTTTAATCAAAGCCAAAGGTAAATGTACAACAGATCATATCTCAATGGCTGGTCCATGGTTAAAATTCCGTGGTCACTTAGATAACATTTCTAACAACATGCTCATTGGGGCGGTTAACTATTTCAACGATAAAACAGATAACGTTAAAAATGAATTAACGGGTGAGTATGGCCCGGTTCCTGCAACGCAACGCGATTATAAAGCTGCTGGCTTAGGATCTATTGTTGTTGGTGACGAAAACTATGGCGAAGGTTCATCGCGTGAACATGCCGCTATGGAACCCCGACACTTAGGTGTTCGTGCTGTATTGGTAAAATCTTTTGCCCGTATCCACGAAACTAACCTGAAGAAACAAGGTATGTTAGGTTTAACTTTTGCAGATAAAGATGATTACGACAAAATCTTAGAGGATGATACCATCGATATCGTAGGCTTAACAGAATTTGCTCCAGATAAACCATTAACATTAGTATTACACCATGCTGATGGCACCCAGGAACAATTCCCTGTTAACCACAGTTATAACGACCAACAGATTGAATGGTTTAAAGCTGGTGGTGCACTAAATATTATCCGGGCTGAAGCAGCAGCTAAGGCAGCGCTTTAATAGTCTAGAGTCGGAAGTCTGAGACTTGGATAAAAGCAATATCAATCCTGTTCTGTTAGTCAGAACGGGATTTTTTGTTCTTTATTAGATACCGCTTAAAATGATGCCTGTTTCTCTAATTTCTCGCATTGTCCAAAGGATTCCTTTGGAGAGCATGTCGAAACGCCTTAAAACCGTTTTAAAATTCCTTCGACAGGCTATCAATGACAGATTCTGAAAATCGGTCGTCTTTCCCGCGCAGGCGGAAATCTTAATGCAACCGATAAGCCCCTACCAAGGCATTATGATTATCTTCGATGCGCACTTCGTGGTTCCCAATCTAGTTGGGAATGACAATACCCTATATCCTGTCACTGTCACCCCATTGTTTTTCTAAAAGTGATTTCTCAGTATGACAAATCTATCATTTAGGATTAACCTCTTTGTTTTTTGGAAAGCAGTTCCAGCAGTTCTTAGGTTGGGGTTAGTCCCGCTAATGCTGCTGCTGGTTGAAGGAACCAGCATTCGCGTATATCGGGTTTAGATGGCAGAGACAGAGGTGCTTTTCACTCAAAAAATACCACTGCTTTTGCGCTTCAAGAAAAGACTTGTAATTAGATTGCTTCACACCATCACAAAAGCCCCTGCTTCGTTCGCAATGACGAACTCTGTATTATTCAAATTCATAACCGCAATCGTAGCAATGATGACATTTATTGGCCTTAATGGGTGTAGTTAGGGTTAAAAAGGCAAGTATGGTGGCCCAAATACTGTATTTTTTATCGGTAGCCATTCCATAACCCACATTGGTAGACCCACATTTTTCACAAACTGTTTTATCTTCCGCTGATTCTTCTTCATCAACAATTTCATCTGATGATTCAAAAGCCAAACTATTGTCTTCAGCGAGTAAATTGTTAATGGCCGCTACATCTCTTTCGAAAACAATGAGTTTTACACCGCCAATAGCCTGATTGTAAAGTGGATTTAAGGTTGCAACATTTTCATCCGCCAGGAAACAGGCGAATCCACTATCCTCCAATTTAGCTTTAATAATATTGGCTTCCATCGGATTGTAATAGGTGCTGTAAACTATTGTTCTATCATTCATCAACCAAACTTAAGAATTTGTTTAATAATGAAGAAGAAAACAGCTATATATCAACTAACTTTTTAGGAAATTTTGCCACCAATAGCCCGAATCTTTAATGCTACGCTCCTGTGTTTTAAAATCGTTATAAATCAATCCAAAGCGGGCAGTAAATCCTTCAGCCCATTCAAAATTATCCATTAATGTCCAGGCCATATAACCGGTTACATTTACACCTTCCTTTTTGAGCTTCAGCAGTGCATTTAAATAAAGTTTAAAATATTCGATCCGCTCAGGGTCTTCTACCCTACCGTTGATCAATTTATCATGGTAAGCAGCACCATTTTCCGTGATCATGATATTTTTGACATTTGGGTAAGCAGCAAACTGTTTCACGATATTATAGAAACTATCAGCATTTACCTCCCATCCCATTGCGGTATGGGGCTTTTTTCTACTCTTGGCTTTTACCTCCCAGGCCTGAATAACCGGAATAAAGGCATTATACTTAACCACCAAAGGGAAATAATTTTGAAGACCTATAAAGTCAAAATCAAACTTCATCCGTTCGTGAAGCCGCCAGGTACCATATTCGATCTGAAATTTCTCTAACACATCCCAATTGGCAGTTGGAAAACCCATGCCCTGTGTGGGTTCTACAAAAAGACGGTTCATTAGGCAATCAACCCGTTTTGCAGCAAGGATATCGCTATCACTCTGGGTACTTGGGATTACTTCCGAGCAAGAAAAAGTAGTTCCGATATTAGCCTTGCTAATTTCTGCGCGTAAAATCTTGCCCCCATCTGCCTGGGCCAGTGCAGTATGTAATACCGCTGAAAAGAAATTTCCTAATCCGGTTTTCCCTGGGGCATGAACGCCTAACATATAGCCCAAAGAAGTATAACCGAAAGGCTCATTCAACACAATCCAGTTTTTCACTTTATCGCCATATTCTAAGGCACAGATACTCACAAAAGCATTAAAAGCAGCGTTGATGCTAAAGCTTGTCCAGCCCCCCTCATCTTCTAAAGCTTGTGGTAAATCCCAGTGATAAAGCGTGATGTAAGGTATTATTCCATGGGTTAAACATTCATCAATAAGATTGTGATAAAAACGGATACCTTCCTGGTTAATCTCTCCCCTACCTGCAGGTAAAATGCGCGACCAGGCAATAGAAAACCTAAACACTTTAAAGCCCAGCAGTTTAATTAAAGCTATATCTTCAGCATACCGGTGATAAAAATCGCAAGCAGGATCTAATTTGTGATTCTTTTTTATTTTTCCATTTTTTGCCGTAAAGGTATCCCAAATGGAAGGGCCTTTACCATATTGGGTGGCTGTACCTTCTATTTGAGCCGCAGCGGTAGCCACGCCCCACAAAAAATTCTGACCAAAATCGCTTGCATTAATCATTCGTTATCAATTAATTGCCATAAGTTGCGAGTTTAATATTAATAAATCGTTAACAATTGAAATGATTCGAAATGAAAACATTTTTTAATATTTTTACGCTATGCGCTACTCCTCATTACTTCCTTTTCTATTAGTATTATTAAGCCTCTCTGCCTTTGCAAAATTTAGCCCTCCTGTTAATGATGAACTGATAAACGCCATAAATATTACCAATACCAGTGCGTATTGCAGTGGCGATGCCGAATTTAATAATTTAGAAGCTACCACGAGCAATTATAATAAAGGTTTAAACTGGCCAGCTATTGGAAAAGATGTTTGGTTTAAGTTTACAGCATCTAAATTTGATGTAAACATTTCTGTTAGTGGGAAAATTAACGCCAATAGTGCAAACACTTTAATTGATCCGTTGGTTGCCTTATATGCATTTGATGCAGCAACTGGTTCTATAAGCGAGTTATCTGGCACGCTGGCCACCTCAAACAATGTTAATTCTCTATACAAGGGCGCTTTAACGGTAGGACAGATCTACTATGTTAGGGTTAGCGCAGCTAATGACATTACCGGTACCTTTAAACTTTGTATCGATAATTATTTCCCACCAATACGGCCAGGACAAGATTGCGGGACATTTTCAGTGCTGTGCACAAAAGAAACATTTACCCAGTTAAATGTAACTGGCTCGGGAGCAAATAATCACGAATCAGCCGGAACCTGCTTAGGTACAGAATCTAACTCTGCCTGGTATATGTTTAAAGCCGCTGCACCCGGCAACTTCACTTTTGTAATCACACCTACAGTAACCACAAACGACATTGACTGGATTTTTTATGATTTAGGCGTGAACGGGGATTGTAGTATGGTAAATGCTTCAAATGCAATCCGATGTGCATCGGGCAGCGGCGTAACCTGTAGCCCCACTTATTATAAAACTGGTCTAAGTATGACGGAAACTGATTTGACAGAGTCGGCTGGCTGTCCACCTGGCCAAAATGGCTTTGTAAAATATGTAGACCTGCAACAGGACCATGTTTATGCCATATTAATCGATAATTTTTCTGGAGGGAACAATGGCTTTACCATAGAATTTGGTGGTACAGCTGATTTTGCAGGTCCAACAGCCGAAATTGATGTTCAGAAACTAAATCCATGTACCGATAGCCAAGCGTATATTTTCGAAAGCAGGGCACAGAATTTCGCCACTTTAAAATGGTCTTTTGGTGAAGGTGCAAGTCTGGCTTCGGCCACAACGACTGGGCCATTTACGGTAACATACAATACCCCCGGAGAGAAAGTTGTGGTTTTAGAAGCCATGGGTACAAATGGATGCAATGTAATTACTACCCAAACTTTTATTGTAGCAAACACACCTGAAAAACCAATAATAACGCCTTCGGGTGTTAATTTATGCCAGGGAGATGTATTAAAGTTATCAACTCCTTTTTTAAATTTAGCAAGCTACCACTGGTCAGGACCGAATGGTTTCAGTTCAACACAACAAAATCCCGAAATCCAGGTAAGCGGAGCAGAAATAGTTGGAACCTATAAACTTTATGTTCAGATTGGAGATTGTGTGAGTGAGGTAAATTCGGTCGATATCTTGTCGGTCGATTTAAAACCTGAAGCAATGTTTTCGATTGAGGTTAATAATAAATGCGAAACAAACCAGTCTTTTTCGTTTATCAATACTTCTAAAAATTATACGAAAGTCATCTGGGATTTTGGCCCAGGCGTAAAAAATCAGGTCGCAATCAATGACGACAGTAAAATATTAACCTTCACTGAGCCAGGGCTTAAAACAATTACCCTGACAGTTGAAACTAATAATGGCTGTGTTTCTACCTATACAAAAGATATTTTAGTAGAATTGAAGCCGGAAAAACCAGAAATTAGTATCAATCAGGCATTGTTTTGTTTAAAAGATATCATAAAATTAGCTGTACCGGCACAAGAAGGTGTCACTTATAGCTGGAGCGGACCAAATAATTATAGCGCAGTCACAAATGCTATTGAAATTCCGGTAACAGATCTTAATTTGGCAGGTAAGTACCAGGTTGTGTTAACATCAGGCTCTTGTAGCTCCGAACCAGCAACTATCGTTATTCCAGCAATTGCCAGAATTCCCGTTGCTAAATTTTATACCGAACCTACCTTTGATGTTAAGTTTTCTGCTCCAGTACCTATAGTATTTACCAATATGTCGCTTTATGGAGATTTTTATGAATGGAATTTTGGCGATGGGATTACTTCTTCAGAACAAAACCCCACCCATGTTTATCAAACCGATGGATTATTCAGAATTACTTTAACTGTATTTTCTAAAAACGGCTGCGCAAATTCAATCACGCAAGGCGATCTGATAATCAAAAAAAATGCGTCTACATTCGTTCCAAATGCATTCTCGCCTAATGGAGATGGGATTAATGATGAATTGATTGTTGGTGTAACAAACCTTGCGAAATATAATATCCAGATCTATAACCGACTGGGTACCCAGGTTTTCTTTACCAATAACATATTTAAAAACTGGAACGGCACTTTTAAAGGCAACGAACTCCCTGTTGGCGTATATTATTACGTAATATTGGGCACTAACTTATCAAATAAAAATGTCAAATATTCAGGTTCAATAACTCTTCTCAGATAGTTTATAATGTATCATGCTATAACCTTAAGGCCCTTTAAATATTGCAGTATCTTGGGTAACCTTAGGTACAGTGTAATTCCCTGTATCTAAACTAACTTTAGGCAATAGTTTTTTTATACCTGCTAAATCTGCTTTAGCTATACCGGTTTGATACACATAAAGAAATTTTAAATTTTTCAGCTTCTTTAATTGATTAATCCCTTTTGCAGTAATTTTTGTTCCGACCAAACTCAACGACTGTAACTGCTCTAAATCTTTCAGCGATACTAAACCTGCATCTGTAATCTGGGTATTATTTAGGTTTAACCTGGTTAGGTGTTTACAATCCTTTATTGCAGTTAAGGTTTGATCGTTTACTTTATTGTTTTCTAACTTAAGCCAAAGAAGTTGTTTTTCGATTGATTTTATCAGGTCCAAAACATCTTTGCCCATCGATTGTGCATTGATAAAATTGGCTGAGAGGTAATTGGTATTTTGAGCAACCGGAAATACGGTAATCCCCGCATCGGTAAACTTTTTCAATACTTTATTATCAACTGCTGAAACCTCTTCAGTTGGAATATCGCTGGCTTTGATTTGCTCGGCCCCACTTTCACCTTTTTGCAGACTGGCTAAAATTGTTTTTATATTTTCTGATTGGGGAAGATCCTTAAATTTCTTTTTAAAATCGGCTCCATTATCAATCCACCATTTTAATAAGGCAATCTCATTGTTAGTGAGTTGAGGCTTTTCTTTAGGCGCCATATGGTCTTCATCATTCAATGGCAATAAAATCCGCTTCATTAGCTCACTATCGTCGGCTTTGCCCTTTACAATGGTGTGCCCATCTTCTCCACCTTTTAAAATATATGCTTCCTGGTCTAACCTTAGCTTGCCTTTCTGTTTTTCGCTGCCATGGCAACTATAACACCTATTTTGAAAGAGTGGTTGAACAGCATTTTGATACACAAAGGCTTCCTGAACATTTGGAATTGGTGGTATGGCTGCACCACCCTTTGTATTGCCCGATTTTAACGGCGCGGTTAAATAATCAGAACCATGGGTTAAAGAACCTCCTAAATGCCCTGTAATTGAAATGAGCGCTATGAGAACTACAGCTATTGTACCTAATATGGCATTAGATTTAACTTTTTTGTAAATAATCCACAATATAAAAGATAAAACAGCAACACTGATCCCCATCCATTGGTGATTACTTACGAGTTTCCCGTCATAATCGCCACCATTGGCCAATAAATAACCAGTAATACAAGATACTACAGCACTTAACGCACCTAGGAGCAGCACAATAGGAATAGCTGGTTTTAGGCTAATAAACTTTGCAGCAAATGATAAGAGAATACAAATACAGCCAAGCAACAAAATTCCGATAGGAAGGTGGACAAAAACCGGGTGAAAGCGGCCGAAAAATTCTAACATCTTATTGATATCTCTTTCTTAATAAATTCATCATATAAACATTTATCGCCCATTGATCGGCAAGGGGTTGGCGCGTATAAGGCAGGGTAGGCATATAATCAGCCGGACCAAATTCGGTAAGAATAGTCATACGCTCGCCGTTTTTCTTTTTGCGTGCTATAATTTTATCCCACCAGGCCAGGTGTGCTTCTACCGCTTTTGCCCATTCTGGTGCCCGTGGATCATTTACCTGTGGCCCTTCGGGGTGCCCAACCCGCGAGTGGATATGTTCTGCCTTTTCTAAAATAAAATCGATGGTCTGTTTCTGGTCAGATAATAAACTTTCGTGCACATTGCACCAATGCGAAATATCTAAAGTAAATCTTAATTCTGGATTTTTCTCCGCAAAATTTTTAGCAACATGTGCAGCAAACATCATACGGCTACGATGCGTTTCGTGATAAACTGGTATGCCAGACGATTTACCTTTGGCCGTTGCGTAATCGATAATCTGTTTATTTTCTTCGTAAGTGAAATAATCTTTTCCCGAATGGCAATTGATGTAAACAGGTTTTTGATAAGTATTGGCACAAATGGCATTTAAACTTTTTTTGAAAGCAGCTAAATGCTCAGTTATGTTCGACTGCGATCCGGCGCATAAAAATCCGATTTCCAGTTTATGTTTCTTAACCGCATCAAAAAGTTCTTTTATTGCTTTATCCTCACCAGGCCACCATACTTCAATGCCTTCATATCCTTCTTTTTTGGCTGCTGCACAAAACTCATCTCTTGTGCCTCCAAAACCCCAATCGGTTTGCATAAATAATAATTCGTAGCCAGCTTTTGCTTTTATATTTTTAAGTTCGTTGGCGCTCATATTTTGGATGGGGGCTAAAACTGATGCTGCCGTTACAACAGCTGTATTTTGTAAGAATTTCCTTCTGGTTTGGTTCATTGGGTCACTTGTTGTTAGTTCATTTGTAGATTGGTCATTGGGTTAATCGGTTAATTGTTTAAATCGGTAATAGACTGTGGACTCAGGACTTCCGATTCCTGACTTAAGCAACAATCTCTGAGATCACCTTGCCTGCCACATCAGTTAACCTAAATGGCCTCCCCTGAAAAGGATAGGTAAATTGTTCGTGATCGAAGCCCAACTGGTTTAAAATAGTGGCTTGAATATCGAAAGCATCAACTTTTCCGCTTACAGCACTATAGCCAATCTCATCTGTTTCGCCGTGTGTAAATCCTTTTTTCACACCTCCGCCGGCCATCCATATGGTAAATGCTTCTGTATGGTGATCTCTACCTTTAAATGGATTTTGAATACCATTTCTGTTTTCCATCATTGGTGTACGCCCGAATTCACCGCCCCAAACAACCAGGGTTTCTTCTAATAAACCGCGTTGTTTTAAATCGAGCAATAAAGCGGTAATTGGCCTGTCAATGGTTCTACATTTATTCTTCAGTCCGATGTTAAGTGAGTTGCTTGGATTATCGCCGTGCGCATCCCATCCCCAATCGAATAACTGCACATAACGTACTCCTTTTTCTACCAGTTTACGGGCAAGCAACACATTATTGGCAAAACATGCTTTACCTGGTTGTGTACCATACATTTCGTGAATGTAGGCAGGTTCATCATTGATGTTCATCACCTCTGGTGCCGATATTTGCATGCGGTAAGCCATTTCATACTGTGCTATCCGCGATAAAATTTCAGGATCGTTATATTCTTGATATTGTTGCTCGTTGGCTTTATTAATGGCTTCGATCGACGCTTTTCTCAAATCCCGGTTCATACCATCCGGATCTTTTATGAACAGTACCGGATCTCCTTCACTTCTACATTGTACACCTTGATAAACGGAGGGCAAGAAACCACTTCCCCAAACACTTTTTCCGGCATCAGGGAAACTACCACCACTGGTAAGCACTACATATCCCGGTAAATTCTGATTTTCCGATCCTAAACCGTAGGTTACCCAGCTGCCCATACTTGGCCTGCCTAATCGCGGTGAACCTGTATGTACCAACAGCTGCGCCGGAGCATGGTTAAATTGATCTGTTTTTACAGCTTTTAAAAAGCTTACCTCATCTACCATGGTAGAAAAATGCGGCAAATTATCACTAACTAAGGCCCCCGATTGACCATAATTAGCAAAATTAGCCTGTGGACCCAACATTTTAGGCACCCCGGTTATAAAAGCAAATTTTTTCCCGGCAAGTAATGATGGAGGGCAATCCTGGCCATCCATTTTCATTAACTCTGGTTTAAAATCAAATAATTCTAATTGAGATGGAGCACCTGCCATGTGCAAATAAATTACACTTCGGGCCTTGCCTACAAGTGGTGGCGATTTTGGCAATAACGGATGTGCAGGATCGTAAGCGATCTTTGTTTGTGGACTCGAAAAAAGATTACCGCAGCTGCCCAATAACGAACCCATTGCTAAAGCTCCCAAACCCATCGCACTTTCTTTTAAAAAATGGCGTCGCGAGTTCAGGCGTGCATTTGCTTCATGTGCTTCTTTAATTAACCTATGTGCGTTTAATTCGTCTCTTGTCATAACCGATCAAATCAATTTTTGGTAACTACTTCATCCAGATTAAGCATTGCATTGGCTACCAGTACCATTGCTGCTTCTTCTGGCTTAAATTTCTTTTGTTTATCGCCCATAAATGCCGATACACTTGCAGAATTTTTTCTAAACTCGCCAAAAGCCTTGGCATACAGTTCCTCGAATACTTTTAATCTATTTTGAGGGATGGTTTTATACAAAATCAACTCATAGCCTTTGGCAATTTTAGATTTGCTGGTACTTCCACCAACTTTTTCCATGCGTACCGCCAGTTTTCTGGCCAAATCGATATAAACACTATCATTCAAGGTCACCAGAGCCTGTAAAGGGGTATTGGTTCGAATACGGCGTGGACTACAAACCACTCTCGATGCACCATCAAAGGCAATAGCTGATGGATATGGGGCTGTTCTTTTCCAATAGGTATAAATTCCCCTGCGGTATTGTTCTTCTCCACTACTTAGCACCCATTTAGCACCACTATAGGGCGAAAACCAAATTCCTTCAGGCTGCCAGGGCATTACCGGTGGTCCATACATTTTATTACTTAATACCCCACAAACGGCAAGACTCTGATCTCTGATTTGCTCAGCACTTAACCTGATCCTCGAACCCCTGGCGTAAAACTTATTAAACAGATCTTTTTCTTTCAGTTCTTCGGTTACCTTACTATCTTGTCTGTAAGTAGCCATCATCACCAGTTCCTTCAACATTTTTTTAACACTCCAGTTGTATTTGTACATGAACTGATAAGCCATAAAATCTAAAAGTTCCTGGTGCGTAGGCGCCATTCCCTGGGTGCCCATATCTTCTAAAGTTTCTACCAACCCGGCTCCGTATAACTGCTCCCATAATCGGTTCACCATTGTTCTCGATACAAGAGGATTTCTTTTATCGGTAAGCCACATGGCTAAACCCATCCTGTTATTTGGTGCGTTTTTAGGCATAGCAAAAGCCAAAGAATTAGGTACACCAACTTTAACTTCTTTGCCCTTCGAGGTCCACGCACCACGCTCAAACACGTAGTTTTTGCGCTGCATGCTCAAAGGATTTTCAACCATAATCGGCGTTGTTGGCACCTTTGCATTCATTAAATTAGTAAATCTTTTTTTATTGGCCAAATATTCGGGTTTACCTTTTCCGGGAAACTGTTTGGTAAAATAAAACCAATCGAAGTACACCATAAATTCGTCAGGATTTTTTACCGAAGGATTGGTATACTTTAAATACACATCCTCTACCCCACTTTGCTTTACAAAATCTATTTCTACATTTTCATAACCTTTAGTTTCGGCGAGTTTCCGCGATTTTACAACAGGGCCGTTTGGTGAGCCTAAATGTAAACTCATTGTACCACCAGGTTTACTGCAGTTATAGCGCAAAATCAACTGATCAACATGATTAAGGTCAACTGATTTTAACCTTGCAGATGAGCTATTTTTAAAATAAAGTGCAATGTTATTGTTGCCAATTACCGAATTAACCAATTCATCGGCCGTTGTAGAGTTTATTGCTGGCTGACCAGTTTTTAAGAATAAATCAACTTCGGCTGCTCTTTCTTTACCCGCAACAGTTTTAACCCAGTTGGTTAAATGATTGAGTTCATTTTTAAGGCTATCATTAAAATCTTTAAGTAATGGGTATTCCGCAGAAACGTCTTCATCCCTTGTATTGTTAAAATACGACATGAATTTATAATATTCATTGTGTTTAAAAGGATCATATGGATGGCTATGGCATTGTACACAAGAAAAAGTTGTACTCATTAACCCTTCCCAGGTGGCATTTACACGATCTAAAACTGCCGCCGTTCTAAATTCTTCATTATTGGTCCCCCCCTCATCGTTGGTTGGCGTATTTCTGCTAAAAGCCGTAGCAATATATTGGGCATCAGTTGGATTTGGAAATAAATCTCCGGCAATCTGATCGGTAATAAATCGATCATATGGCATATCATGGTTAAAGGCCTTAATCACCCAGTCGCGATAGCTCCAGATATTTCGGTTAGGATCACTCTCGTAGCCTTTAGTATCGGCATAACGCGCTATATCCAGCCACATCGATGCCCAGCGTTCGCCAAATTTAGGAGAAGCCAGCAAACTGTCAACCAGCACATTGTAGGCTGCCTGTTCGTCCTTACTGTTTAAATAGAATTTAGCCAGTTTATCTGATGGATAAGTACCGATCAGATCTAAACTTACTCTCCTCAACAGGGTAGCCTTATCAGCGGTTTTAGATGGCTCAAGTTTATTTTCTTCAAGCTTTGCAAAAATAAATTTATCCAGATCGTTGCGTACCCAATCATTATCCACATCTGGCAATTCAGTCGGTTTTACACTAACATAAGCCCAATGGTTGCCCCATTTTGCACCTTGTTTTATCCAATCACTCAAAATATCAATTTCATCGTTATTTAAAGCAGGGTGTTTATATGGCATCCTTTCTTCAGGATCGTTTGATTTTAAGCGTTTGATAAATTCACTATCCTCCGGATTACCTGGAATAATTGCCGGTTTGCCGCTCTTGGTTTTAGCCAAAGCCTCTTCCCTAAATAGCACGCTAAAACCGCCTTGTTGTTTAACCCCACCGTGGCAGGAAATACATTTTTTATTTAAAATGGGCTTAACCTGCGTGTTAAAATCGATCGGTTTCTCAGACGAAAAAAGCGAAAAGGCTATTAAGGTAATCACAACCAGCACGAAGCCTGATGCAAATAATATTTTCTTTTTCAATAACATTTTGGTTAGAATAAATTTAAGTTAATTTTCAGATCTCTTAACTTGTATACAAAGTTAAACTAAACTAAACATTTATCAAAAATTAAAGCAGAGGCGACTACTAGACTAAATCGCTAAGATTTCGCTTTCCTTAAACCAAAGATCAATAAAAAAATAAAACACAAAAATGTATTAACTTGCTCAAAAAATGGATTATATTACTTTTTATTAGAATCAACAATGGGGAAACGCCAAGTAGGGCACAAAAATAGTTTTGACTTTCAAAAAGCCTTTATCATTCCGAGGAATGTACTTATAAAACAGTGTACTAAAAATGAAATCATAAACAATTTATACATTACCGATGTTGGTTATTATCGTAAGGCATTGAATCACTATATAAAAAGAAATAATGGTTCAGAACAGCATATTCTGATTTATTGCATAGAAGGAAAGGGAAACGTAGAATTTCAGGATACCAATTATCATATTGAAGCAGGTAATTTCATTATTATTCCAAAAGAAACAGCACATACTTATCAAGCTGACCCAACGTTACCATGGACTATTTATTGGTTCCATTTTTCAGGAACCGGTGCTGATCAACTGGTTGCTTCGTTACAGAATTATAAGGCTTACGCAGGTTTTAGTGAAGAACGGAACATGCTGTTCGACACGATTTACAACCGATTAGAAAGAGGTTTTAGTAGAGAAAATATAATTTATGCCAATTTATGTTTCCACCAATACATTGCTGAAGTTGTTTATACTGATAAACATCTCGTTAACGATAAAATTATGGAGCCTGATAAAGTTGAAGAGGTTATAGATTTTATGCGGAAAAATATTGAAAAGATGCTCAGTTTAAAGGAAATGGCATTGGCTGCTTACCTTTCTCCTTCCTATTTATCTGCCATTTTCAAAAAGAAAACCGGAACCTCACCTATCGATTATTTTAACCAGCTCAAAATTCAGAAAACAACACAGTATTTATTGTTTACCAACCTGCGGATTAACGAAATTGCACAAAAAGTAGGCATTAACGATCCTTATTATTTTAGCAGGCTCTTTTCAAGCATCATGGGCATTTCGCCGAAACAATACCGCGATAATAGGTTTAATTAATGTTTTTTGGGGCTGTTGGATGTTCAATGTGTAGTCGGATGTTACCATCCGACTGAGTACTCAATATCATATTCATCATTTCAGTGCTGGTAGATGTTACCATCTGCCAGAATACTTCTTCCTTAATAATTATCATTCAAAATCTCTTATCTGTGTCAGATAGTAATATCCGACACCATGGAAAACCTTTTATGTGTCAGATGGTAACATCTGACACCACAAATAAAAAGTTCGTATTTGTTTCATTAATCCAAAGTTAAGCCAATTTCCTTCAGCAAAATAGCTGCATTAAAAGTCTTACATGGTCCGTGTTTTAGTAAATAATCAAATTTCATTTCACCTTCGGTAATCTGGATATCGAAATGGAAATTACGCACGGTTTCGGGGTGATCGACAATCAGATCTGCCAGTTGTAAATCGTGTGTAGCAAAAAGTGCAGGTGTTTTTTCGGTAATCAGCTTTTGTATAAAAACCTTTGAGCCCAAATATTTATCCCTACTGTTTGTACCCCGTAGCATTTCGTCAATCAATACAAAAGTATCTTTGTCTTTAACCACATTATCTAAAATCATTTTCAGGCGGTTTAACTCTGCCTTAAAAGTTGAGGTACTTTCATTCAGCGAATCTTTAATCCGCATATAGGTATTGATCGAAAAAACCGATAATTGCATGGTTTTGGCACAAACCGGTGCACCAGAATAAGCCAATATCATATTAATACCCAAAGTACGTAAAAAAGTGCTTTTGCCGGCCATGTTAGAACCTGTTACAATATCTACAGTTGGTTTTGCTTCTAAATGAAAATCATTATCCACCCGAACTTGCTCGTTAATAAGCGGATGACCAATATGGGTGGTGGCTAATGCAAATTGGTCAGCAAGCACCGGAAAAACCCACTCTGGCTGATTATAGGCTGTTGTGGCCAATGATATCAACTCTTCAAAATCGCCTAAATGGTCAAGAGCCGAAATCACATCCTTTGATGAAGATTTATACCAAATGTCTAGACTGATGCAGCACTTTAAATCCCAAAGCAAAAGTGCGTTCAATATACCACCAACCAGGATATTCAGCCTGGCATCAAAATTCTGAATAATTTTAGATAAGCCTTTAATTTCTTTGCTTACCGGGATTTTTGAATCTAATAAACTTAAGGTGTATGAACTTTTCCAGTTTTGATTTTCTGTCCATAAAATAGCACTGGCATAACCGTTTAACAGGTTCGAACTTCCACCAAAGGTGTAAAAAACCTTGTTAATTTTTGAACCTAATAAAACATTCCACCCCGTGTGGATTACAAATAGAAGTGCCAATATTTTCCAAAAAACAGCGCTGATAAAAAGTGCTGCTAAAATTAAACCAACAGAAATATAAGGCACCAGCTTGATATAAAGCCTCAAAAAACTGCCCTTTACAAATTCCAATTGTGCCCCCAATTGGTGTTTAAGCTGTATTTTAATCTGCTCTATTTTATCGGGATCGTAACCATGCAGATTAGCCCTGAAACTATAAGTTTTTGTTATCTTATCTGTTATTTCTTTTATAGCTTCCTGGCGGAGTAATATCTTATCCCTGGTCTGTTTTTCTGCGAAATTTTTAGCCAAAAGGTTATTTCCGCTTTTAGTACTGCAACGGTTGATCAGTGCAAACAGAGATGCACTTCCAAAAATATCAAGGTCGGAAGTATAGGGATGCAGTTCAGATTCGAAAGCCTTACCATGATCATAGCCATTCGCTGTTCCGTTTAAAACATTCCATTCATTCTGATAAACCCATAAGAGTTGCTTTTTAAAATCGATTTCGCGGTCTAGCTTACTTTGCCTGCGCACAATAAAGGCAAAGGCAATAATCGGCACCAATAATGCAAGCTGAATTAATGTACGTAAATTATCATCTGCAGAACGTAACAGTAGAATAAAGAATAAAATTTCGGCCAGGAACAGGCCTATCCGGATGAAGGAAAGTTGATCGATTATTTTTTTGGTCTCCGCTATATCAGCAGTAACCTGCTTAATTTTTTGGTCGTAATCGGCTATTATTTCTACTTGTTGTTTTAACATGATATTGCTTCGGTGTATATATTTTCGAAGGTATAAGATCGATAGATTGTCTTTTTTGTTACAATTTTCTCTAAGTTTGAATCTCGAAATTCTAAATATAGGCAAAATATTAAATGAAGATTACACTGATCGCCATTGGCAAAACAGAAGATAAATATCTAATTGAAGGAATTGATAAATACATCAACCGTTTAAAGCACTATATTAATTTTAGTTTTGTGGCTTTGCCAGATGTAAAGAACGTTAAAAACCTAAGCGAGGCCCAGCAAAAGGCAAAAGAAGCCGAGTTGCTGCATAAACAAATTAACAATGGCGATGTTGTTATTTTATTGGATGAAAAAGGAAAAAAATATTCATCCGTAGAATTTTCAAACTACTTAAATAAACAGATGATTGGTAGTGTGCAGCATTTAATTTTTATTATTGGCGGTCCGTATGGATTTGACGAAACCATTTACAAAAGGGCAAACGGGTTAATTTCGCTGTCTGACATGACCTTTTCTCATCAAATGATCAGATTGTTTTTTGTAGAGCAGCTTTACCGGGGATTTAGCATTTTAAAAGGAGAACCTTATCATCACGCTTAGAACAATGCCATAGGTTAAGGGTTTTTAACCACAGATGTACACAGATAAACACGGATTTTATATCTGTGTGCATCCTTTTTATCTGTGGTTAAATGATGTTTACCGCCACGGGCTTAACGTAATGGCATCACACTTAGCTATGGAAAATGATTAAGGTAAATGGGATATGGAAAAACAGGATTAAAATCATCATTAAATAAAAGAAATTATGCTATTAGATAAATATAAACGGGAATACAGATATAAAAGCAATCAGAACGGCAACAATAAATACTTTTGGATCAGCATTATTGCATCATTGGTTATTGTAGCTTTGCTTTATTATTTCTTCGATTAGCCCACAAAAAAACACCAGACAAGTTGCCTGGTGTTCGCTATAATTTGGTAAATAAAGCTTAAACGCCTTTTTTACTGGTCATACTTGCTTTTTTAGCTGGAGCTGAAGTTTTAGTAGTTGCTTTAGCACTCGCTGATGCTTTAGATCCCGTAGCTTTTTGTTTTTTATCAGAAGCTGCTTTTTCTTCGGACAACTTAACCTCTGCTGGTGTACCTGGCGTTTCTGGAGTTTCTTCAGTAAACAATGGCAGATCTTTTAATAAGTTATACCAAGTGATAATTTTCTTCATATCAGAAGCATAAACTTTCTCTTGATCGTGACCTGGTGCTACTTCAAGGAAATAAGCGCGTAAATCGCCTTTCAAATCGGGAGTAGATCCTTTTGCTGAAATTTTAGCAAAAATATCTGCCAATTTAATTTCCTCATCTTCGCCATACACGGTAATATCTTCTAACGAAGCTAATTTTGTGTTGGTGATGTTGGCTACAACTTTAGTTTTTTGAGCATCTAAGCCTTCTAAAATGTAACCTACTTTATTTTGTCCAACCAGTTTAAATAAACCCGGTCTGCCAGATACGGCAACAATTCCTCTTAAATTCATATTATGTGTGTTTAGCGGTTAGCGTTTGGCGTTTAGCGTTATAACACGCTTGCCACCAAACGCATCGCGTTTCTAATGTTTAAAACCTCCATGTTGAGCAATTGGTATTAGCGCTAAACGCTTATCGCCAAACGCATTGCGCACTAATCTTCTAAAACTTCTATGTTTAAAATTTTATCACCTTGACGGATATCATCTACAAGATCAACATTCTCAACTACTTTACCAAAACAAGTATGGTTACGGTCTAAGTGAGCAGTATTTGTTCTGCTGTGGCAGATAAAAAACTGTGAACCACCAGTGTTACGGCCAGCATGCGCCATAGATAAAACACCACGATCATGATATTGATTTTCTCCGTCCAATTCGCAATCAATTTTGTAACCTGGGCCACCAGTACCTGCTAAATGTGCTTTAGCCGGGTCTTTTGAATTTGGGCATCCGCCCTGAACCATAAAGTTAGGAATTACACGGTGAAAAGTTACACCATCATAAAAGCCTTCTTTAGCTAATTTTTTAAAGTTTGCAACGGCTTTCGGCGCATCATTATCGTAGAATTCTACAGTCATTTCGCCTTTTTCTGTTTTTATTATTGCTTTACTCATATCAATATCGGTACTAATTTTAAATTTTATTCACAAAAAAAACAATCGTATTTTTTTAGTAGAGGGCAAAAATAACAAAATTGTATAACTTATAACACCATTAAATTTTTCTATACAGTTTAAATGCGGTATTTTAGTGTTTTAAGCATACCGATTTGACAAAGAAATATTATATCCTGCTCATTTGCCTGCTTTGCTCACTGGGGCTAAGGGCTTCTTCCTTGTTGATTTACATGGATGAAGACCAAAAAAACCACCTTAAAGCATATGGTATTGCCTATTGGACAATCAGCAAACAACTGGAGGTTGATTGGCTTTTAAACTATCGCGGCGGAAGCTTTTTAATTAAATACAATAAAACAGTTGAAGACGAGCTTAAAATCCGTGGCGTATCGTATGAAGTAATGGCCGATGGAAAGGTAACCAACCTTTTAAACGAAATCAGCGATCCTGCTGTGAATATGGAAATGGTTAAGCTGGAGAAAACACCAAAAATTGCGGTTTACTCTCCAAAAAGCAAATTACCATGGGATGATGCCGTTACACTCGTTTTAACTTATGCCGAAATTCCATACGATGTAATTTATGATGATGATATTTTACAGCATAAATTGAGCAAATACGATTGGCTACACTTGCACCACGAAGATTTTACCGGACAGTACGGCCGTTTCTGGGCCAATTTCAGGTACGCAACCTGGTACCAGGAAGATGTTAAAAACCAGGAAACCTTAGCTAAGCGCATGGGTTATAAAAAGGTTTCTGAAATGAAACTAGCCGTTGCCAAACACATTAAAGAATATTGTGCTGGTGGAGGCTTTTTGTTTGCGATGTGCTCGGGCACTGATAGTTTCGATATTGCCCTTGCTGCTGATGGGGTAGATATCTGCGCCCAAATGTTTGATGGCGACGCTGCAGATCCTAATGCACAAAGTAAACTGGATTTCAATAAAACCCTGGCCTTCCAGAATTTTAAGTTAGACAATAACCCAATGAACTATGAATTTTCGGATATCGACGCTACTCAAACCCGTACACTGAATCAAACCAACGATTACTTTACTTTATTCGATTTTTCGGCCAAATGGGATCTTGTCCCAACCATGCTTACCCAAGATCATGATAAGGTGATTAAAGGCTTTATGGGGCAAACCACAGCTTTCAGAAAGAGCTTAGTTAAAACAAGTGTAACTGTTTTGGGCGAAAATAAAGGTGCTGCAGAGGTAAGGTATTTACATGGGGAAATTGGCAAAGGTCAGTTTACTTTTTATGGCGGGCACGATCCGGAAGATTATCAGCATGCTGTTGGCGATCCGCCAACAGATTTAAATCTGCATCCAAATTCACCTGGCTATCGCTTGATCTTAAATAATGTTCTTTTTCCGGCCGCGAAAAAGAAACCTCAAAAAACATAATTTTAGCGTAATCGCCTTTTTGGCATCTTTTCTTTTAGGGTTAAAAAACCAGTAATTCTACCGGATATTCCTATTATGTAGACAGTAAATCACATTTATCGGCATAACAAATTGCTATCGTAATTATACTGAAACCGCACAAAAAAGCCCCTGTAAACCAGTAGATTACCAGATAAACTGTAACAGACTTGATACTTTGGCACAGCTTTTGGAATTGAGGCTTGTAATTAACAACGGGTTAAACCCTGAATTTTTAAACAAGATTCTTCTAAAAAGAAAAATATTATGAAAAAGTTACTATTAAGTGCATCAGTTTTATTATTAGCAACAGGTGCATTTGCACAGACAAAAATGACCAGTGAAACTGCTCGCTTTGGGATAAAAGCTGGCGTTAACCTTTCAAAGTTTCACGCTGGTGGCGATGATGCCGCAGCCAATGCTTTTAATGATAATGCCAAAAACAATGTTGGATTCAACGTTACAGCATTTGGTGATTTTGGTGTAGGAAATAACTTCTTTATCCAACCAGGTGTATCATTACAGAACAAGGGTAATAAATTCGAATCTGTAAATACAGCAACTGCAGGAAACAATACCATTACGACCACATCTTCTATTAAAACCAATTTAATGGCTATTGAAGTACCCGTAAACGCAGTATTCAGAATTCCTACTGGTGATGCCGGCGCAGTTCAGATCAGTGCTGGTCCGTATATCGGTTTTAACATCTCTGGTAAAGATAAAGGAGAAAATACGGTTACAACAGTGAACAACTCCAACAATACCAGTGCTACCGTTACGACTTCTAATGATAAAGACTTATCATTTGGTAGTGCCAGCGATAAAAATTATAATAGTACCGAATTTGGTGCAAACTTTGGTTTAGCGTACCGCACAAATTCAGGATTTTTAGTAGGTGCTAACTATGGCTTGGGTTTAACAGATTTGACTCCGAAAGACAGACAGGCTAATACCAACAAATTAACTAACCGTGTGTTAGGTTTCTCAGTTGGTTATTCTTTCTAAGCGAAAGGCCTTAAAAACAAAAGCCTCCCGGATTATCTAATCGGGAGGCTTTTTTATGCTTTGTTAGTTAGTCGTAAAAGTTCCAGCTTACCCCAAATTTTAATAAGGCATCTTGCATGGGGTACCTGTTTACAGTGTAATAACCTGGTTGAAACAAACCCTGATTTACAAAATCGTATTTAACAAAAATATTGGCCCTTTTTAAATTTGCCTTAAAAAAAACATCAATTACTGGTTTTGAAGCCAGATTTGTTGGATTGCGCTCATCAATATAAAACTGCGCTGTTGCAGGTGAATATAAGTAGTTTGCATATTCAGAATTGTACCTCACATCAAATCCCACATTAGCCTTTAATACTTTGAAAAAAGTATTATCAAAATAAATACTGTTATAAGTATAAAGTTCGGGTGTTCTTAACACAGCATTTTTATCTGTTTTTTGATAAGCGATATAATTTTCCATCACAAACTTGCCAAACCTCGATTTCTTTGATACATCCAACCTGATTAAGCTAATATCGGCAGTAGCCTGTTTTGGTAAAATGGCATTGGTACCATTGGTATGGTCGGCAGCAAAATAAACATAGTTACTGGTTAAGAAATATTTGGCCCCGGCAGTAAAACCATACTTATCATTGATATAGTTAAATGATAAGTTGGCAATTTTAATGTTCTTAAAATCGCTGTTTGTCCATTGGTAATGGTTGCCATGATAGTAATTAAAAATAGCCGCTGGCGATTGATTTTGTAAATAGGCACCCAACTCAATCCTTCCTATGGTTTTACCTAAAAGGATTTTACTTTTTGCCTCGTATAAATAATCGCCTGCATTTTCACCTTGCAAAATTTGCTGTACATCTAAATTGAAATCGATATTGTTAGAGAACCGATAGCCCGCTGCACCTAAAATGGTAATGTTTTGATAAGCAAACCTACTGCGCTCGTAATTGGTTGCATCTTGTTTTATGCCAAAATATTCATGCTTGTAATAATCGTGCCTTATACCCGCATCTACCTTCAATTCATTTTTAATAACCGAACTATTTTTTGGCCTTAAAAAGAAACTATAAATAAACTCATTTTTAATATGTTGGACATGGGTCGAATCATTCGTGAATATTGTGCTCGCAATTCCAGGAGGTAGAACATTATTAACATCCGTTCCATTTTTGTAAAAATCGAAACTGTCATTATTATACTCAAACGTATACGAAACCTTGTTGGTTGGTAAAACAGCATTGTTAACATTTGCAGAGGTATCTATCCTGCCTACATAATAAGTTTGCTTTAAGAAAACGGTATTTTTACGGTACAAATTTCTTGAGTCTGATAAATTTACCGGTTCTGCCTCTCTTGCAATTTTAGAATAATTAGGATCGAATAAACCTGTAGCTACTGTAGAACCATTCTCGTAGGCACGCATGGTATTAAAAATTGCCGATGCCCACATATTATAACGTTTGCTTGGCGACTGGTACCATGAAAATACGGCAACATTCAAATTATCGCCACGCTGTCTGGCGTAAAAACCTCTAGAATCGCCACGGTTAAAATTAACCCCGACGTTCCAGTTTTTTTTTATATTCTGTGTGTGGATAGCTCTAAAAAGTTGCTCTTTTTGTCCGGCACTAACAAAATACAAGCTGGTAAAAGGGGTTCTGGCCTGATAGTAAATAATATCTTCTGGCGTTAAAGCATAATAATCAAGGGAATGAAATCCTGCGTCAAAGCCAATCCTTTTACTTGGTTCGTACAATAAAGGTCTGGCTGCCAAGCCCATGTTGCCATTGTTTATGGTTGGGTGCAAGGGCTGTAATAGTGGGCTGTAATTCTGGATATTTGTAGTTGAGGTATCTAAAGGTAACAGCACAATACTGTCTTTAGTTAACGATAGCTTGGTAAACCTGATATATTTTGCGGTAAAAACGACAGAATCCTTTCCCGAGTCTAGTTTCTTCCGAACAGAATCCAATTCCTTGTTGGTACCCACACTTGTTTTTAAATCTTGCGCAAAGGCTTTGTTAATGCCTAACAGCAGTAAGAAAAAAAAACAGATTTTAACGACTTTATGCATCTTATAGTTCAGAAATTAAGCGGGTTAAAATCTCTGTCATTTTAGGCTCGGCTTTAGCTGCTGCTGCTAAAATTTCTTCTAAATTAAAAGGTTGCAGATCTTCCGGAAAACCCTCATCCGTTAACACGGAGATGGCAAAAACAGGTAAACCAGCGTGATTGGCAACAATAACCTCTGGCACGGTACTCATGCCAACAGCATCAGCGCCAATTAAACGCAGGTATTTATACTCCGCTTTGGTTTCTAAATTCGGTCCGGAAACGGCAACGTATACCCCTTTATGACAGTTAATATCCACATCTTTAGCTATTTCAAGCGCTTTAGCTATGATATCGCGTTTATATGGCTGGCTCATATCCGGGAAACGGGGACCCAGTTCACTTTCAATTAAACCACGCAATGGGTTATCTGGCTGCAAATTAATATGATCTTCGATAATCATTAAATCGCCCTTTTTAAACTCAGGATTTAACGAGCCCGCGGCATTAGATACAATTAAGTTCTCTATACCCAAACCTTTCATTACCCTAACCGGGAAGGTAATCTGTTGCATGCTGTATCCTTCATAATAATGTAGGCGCCCTTGCATAGCAATAATTTTCTTTCCGTTTAATGTTCCAAAAATCAGTTTCCCACTATGAAATTCTAAAGTAGAAATTGGAAAATTTGGAATATTAGAATACATCAATTGATGCTCAACTTCGATTTCTTTTACCAAGCCACCCAAGCCAGTACCTAAAATAATCCCTATTTCTGGCTTAAAGTTCTCTGTTTTACGTTTTATATATTCAACGGTTTCTTCTATTGCTCTTAACATAGTTTAAAATGAGTTCGTCAAAGGTAATCTTATCTTCTTCAAATAATTCAACCTCTATGGGTAAATAATATACAGGTAAATCTACCAGTAAATCTTCAAATCCGGTAGCTCTTAAACGCTTGCTATCCTTTTCTGTTGTGATAATGATTTTATCTTTTTTAGTACTGGCCATAAAAACCGATTTAAACTTCTTAATATCATCAATTTTAAAAGCATAATGATCCCGAAATTCTTCGTGTTTAATGGTTTTGGTATATTTTTCAAGCTCTTCTATTAATGGAGCGGGATTTGCAATTCCTGTAAGCAGGAAAATTTCGAAATCTTTAATCGACTCGAGCGTAAGGCTTTTGTTATCATATAAATGAATAAGATCGCCATACTTTAAATAAGAATGTAATACTGGTTGATTGGCATTTGGTTGCAGTTCATTTATAGCGGCCTGCTGGGCAACATGTAACAGGGGAACTGGCGATTTCGTAACCAATAACACATCGCCCCTTTTACGCGAGGAGAAAACATCCCTTAAATTTCCGGCTGGCAATAAAAACTGCAAAGTACCCAACTTTCTAAATTCGAAAAGCAGAATATTAAAACCTGCCCTTACCGCGCGGTGCTGAAAGGCATCATCAAGGATAACTAAATCATGATTCTCTTCCAATTTTTTAATCCCATTTACCCGGTCCTCGCAAACGGCAACGGTAACACCTGCAAATTTTTGATGGTACTGTAATGGCTCATCCCCTATCGTTTCGGCCGTTGCAGCGCCATCGGCAACAATAAAACCTTTCGTTTTCCGGCCATATCCCCTGCTTAGTATGGCTATTTTATAATCGGTCAGCAACTTCACTAAATATTCTGTTGTTGGTGTTTTGCCCGATCCGCCAACGGCTAAATTGCCTACACAGATTACTGGCAAATCGAACTTTACAGATCGCATCAATCCCCAATCATAAAGTTTTTTACGGAGTAGAATAGCCATTCCATAAATGATCGAAAAAGGAAGTAGTAACAGGCGTAGATAGTTAAGTAGCATATCGTGGTTTCAAAAATACTGATTATTTAAAAAAGAAAGGCATGACCCAATTAAGCAACCATTAACCAGATGAAATGGTTTGTAGGAAGATAGATTAGTCTGGAGTTGGGAGTTTGGCGTTTGGAGTCAATTAACTGGTTTAAACAATTAACTCAATGAACGAATGAACAGATAAATTTAAAATTGTTCCAAAATATCTTTATCCGATTTATAGGTTTCGACAATTGTCTCCGGAATCTTTAAGTTATGCTTTTGATAAAGTACTGCCCAAAATTCGGCATTGTTCTTTTTAGGATACTGATAAAAATCCTGTCTAAGTTTTAGGGTAGAATAGTTGTTGCTGTTTTTTAGTTCCGGATCAATATTTTCCAGAAAAATCAGTTCCATCTCTGCTGAAGGTTCTCCTTCCGAAAATAGCCCGGCCACTACATTACACTTTAAATAAGTTGAAGATAACTTCGACAAACCATTATCGATAGTATAGTTTTGCCTGTTTATCCAAATCATGCTTTTGTTTATCGTAGCGATATTACTTTCCATTCCTTTAATCAGGTGTTTATCTACCGTGATATAAACCCAGCCATTCTTGCGTTTGTACAATGCATTTCTTTTTCTTTTGAAAGAGATCTTGTAACATTTTGTCCCTTCATATTCAATCTGTCCTTCAATTTCATAATCATTATCCTCACTGAGCATATTATCGTTAAGATTATTTACAAAATAAGATTTAAGCTCAATTCTTAAATCAACAGCGTAATTGATCTTCACACCTCCTGTTTTTTTGAGCTCCTTAAGCCTTCTTAGTCCCTCAAGCTGTAACCTGATATCGTTTTTATATTCATCGGTATGAAGGTTAAATAATCCTTCGGCATAACTATAATATTTGCCATCCTTTACCATATACTGTCTACACAACAATTTTTCACTCACCACACCGGTATCGGCAAGGTGCGCGACCGCATTTTTAATTAAGGCAGAAGCAAAATTGGCAGCATAAATATGCACATCTTCTAATTTAGTGTATTTGTCTTTTAGCTTAACCATGAGGTCACTTGTACTGCTGCGCTCATCAACTTTAACTGAATGGCCTTCGTAACCCACTGAACTGAAAGAAAGCGATTGACCTTTATTTAAGGAATCTATTCTAAAGCTGAAGTTTCCTTCAGGATCGCTCAGGGCAATTAATTTCTGCTTATTATAAATCGATACGGATGCGATACCTTTATTGGCTTCGTTAACCACTTGTCCTTTAATAAGCTGTTGCGCCAAGGCGCGCGGAGAGATGAAAAAGCAGCCTATTACGATTGAGAATATGATTTTTGAGTGATATGACATAGGTAGATTGAGGCTCTATTTAGCTAATATTTGGTTATTTAGGTGTAAAATAATTATTCTCTTTAAATAACAAAAATATACTGGATTAAGTTGGGTATTCGGCGCAGGGCGTTTGGGGTCGGTTAAGTATTAAACAATAAACTAACAAAAGTTATTCGACCATATTTTATCTTTTTTTATTATCATTGTTGTCTATCAAAACCATATTTTAATGTCTCCGAACAAAAGATTAGTAGTTGGCCAAGGCCAGATCAGTGGATATATTTCTATTTTTTTAGCCGTATTGGCGCTTTTAGGCATTCTTTGTTTTCACTATCCAGAAAAGCTTACCACACCTGAATTCCGTGAAATATACACGAAAAACAGCATGGAAGCTTTAATGCTTGGCGGTGTTATAGGGTGTTTCTTCTTTTCATTACTGAGCTTAATCCTCAGCAAAAAACTAAAATGGGCCTGGCCTGGCTTTGTGCTTGGTGCTTTAGCTGTAATATTGGGTGCTTTGAGTGTAGAAGGTAGAGATGTAGCCAAATCGGGCTGGCATTTTGGCCTTGATTGGATGATTTTAGATCTGCTATTAATGGTTGCCATTTTTGTCCCTTTAGAATTGTTTTTCCCAAAAAATAATGCGCAAACCAAATTCCATGAAGAATGGCGTACCGATTTAACCTATTTTGTAATCAGTCACCTATTTATTCAGTTTTTTGGCATTGTAACCCAAAAACCTGCCGTATTATTTTTCGGTTGGATAGGTTTAGATAAATTGCACACCTGGGTACAGGGTCTCCCATTTATAGTGGCCTTGTTTTTGGCTTTTTTCAGTACCGATTTGTTTCAATACTGGGCACATCGTTTTTTCCATACCCGGGTATCCTTATGGCGTTTCCATTCCATACACCATTCAACACAAAATATGGACTGGCTGGCGGGAAGCCGTACCCATTTTATTGATATATTTTTCACCAGGGCAATGACTTTTATCCCGCTTTATGTTTTGGGCTTTTCATCTACCGTTTTCAATGTGTACATTATATTTATTGCGATACATGCGGTACTCATCCATGCCAACACCAGGATTAATTTTGGTCCGTTAAAATACATTTTCACTACACCGCAATATCACCATTGGCATCATTGCGAAGACCCTAAATATTATGGACATAACTTCGCCTCAATATTTCCCTTCATTGATATGATGTTTGGCACCTATTATTTACCTGGCAAAGAATGGCCAGCCGGAACGGGCGTACATGAAGCTTCGTATCCGAAAGGTTTTGTTAAACAATCCATTTATCCATTTACAAAAAGCCCTTTTGATACCGATTTGAATATGGAAGAAAGAAGTGATAGATAAGGTAACTTTCCTTTGAAAATTAACCCAGACGGGGATGATATTTCATCTGGATTATTAGGAAAGCAATGCCTGCAAGCATTATCAAAGTTAGTCGGGCTTTCCGCTAAATCTTTTGTTTTGAAGGAAAACAAAAGGATACCGCTACAATCCCGTTTAAATCAAGAGCAGTGGAGCTACTATTTAAGTTTTTTTGAATCTCCCAGAAAAGACAATCAATCGTCACAAACGATAAAATCGTAAAGCTATTTGTGCACTCGTTTGGAAACGAGCGCAAACGAAAAAATAACACTGTCA